>JAICPS010000364.1 GCA_025929715.1 Anaerolineae bacterium
ATGCCGCTGCCTGCGGCCTATCAAGATACTCGCATACCATTGCCAGCACGCTCGTTCAACAAAATATTCCCTTTTCGGTTGCCAGTCTTGAACCCCCACATCTGGTCCGAGCATCGCACTTATTTGGCAAGAAACTCGGTCTTGATTTGCTCACCTTTTTTACGACGTATCCCATCCACGCCACCTTAGTTACCGACGCAATTAATCACCTAACCACACAGCAAATGGGTACCTTGCTCTGGCTTCAAGGGAAGAGCATGCCGGCCAGCATCATTACGGTCCACGATATTTTACCTTACCTATATAGGCATGACCCCCACTTTAGCACGCTACATCACCGATTCGATGCATTCTTCTATCGGTTGGCAATGAAGGGGCTGAGTAGGGCAAACGTGATCATCGCCATTTCGGAGTTTACCAAAAGGACGCTCGTCGAGAATCTATCCATAGCGGAGGAGAAAATCAAAGTCGTTTTGTATGGCGTCGATCACCGGGTTTTCCGGCCTAAACCAGTCCACGATAGTTTTTTCTCCCGCTACGGTCTTAGGCGAGATGAACAGTACATTCTGTATGTAGGTTCGGAGAGTCCACGCAAGAATCTACCTCACCTGATCGAAGCGTTCGCTCGCATTAAGAGGCGGGCGCCCAAGAGCCGGCTAATCAAGGTGGGAAGTCCCGAGTACCCGCAGCACTTTCGACGGCTTCAGGAAAAGATCAGCTCTCTCGGTTTGGAGGACGACGTTTTGTTTGTCAACCATCCGCCACAAGAAGATTTGGTATCCTTCTATAACCTCGCCGATGTTTTTGTCTTTCCCTCACTGGGTGAGGGGTTCGGCTTGCCGCCGTTGGAGGCAATGGCGTGCGGCACCGCAGTCGTCTGTTCAACGGCCACATCATTACCTGAAGTGGTTGGGGATGCCGCTTTGCTCATCAACCCACGCAATCTCGATGACTTGGTCAAGCATGTCTGCAATGTGCTTGTAAATCCCGATTTGCGAAGAGATCTAGAACAGAGAGGGTTACAAAGGGCGAAGCAATTCACCTGGGATAAAGCGTGTAAAAAGACAATCTCGGTATACAGAGAACTTTACGAAAGTCGATTCTGAGCAATTTTTGACGGGTATGGATTTCAAGATTAATGCCAGCGGTCTCGAAAAGTTAGTGACCTTAAGGCCAGCAAGCTCTGTTCTGAAGGAGTTGCGCTGGCTCTTGCCTGGTGCACTTTTACTGGTGCTGTTGGTGGCGCTAGGCGAGAGTCGGTGGCTGCAGGAATGGCCAGCTGGACTACAAGTCGTGGTGAAACTGCCGCGTCTACTACTCGGCTTTGCATACGTCTTCTACTTGCCTGGTTATTGGCTGACGTCTGCGTTGTTTCCAGAAAAGAAAGTTTTGGACGGGATTGAGCGTGCGGGCCTCGGCGTAGGACTGAGCATTGCCTGGGTAGCAGTGCTGGCAGTGGTGTTGGACTATCTGCCTTGGGGTCTCCGCTTGTGGCCAGTGTTACTCGGCGAATTGGCCTCGATTGCCCTCTTTGCGACCGTTGCCTGGTGGCGCCGGCCGCAGTTGCTGGAGGTTCCGGGGCATATCCCGCCTGAACACCAGCAGCTGGCAATATCGCGACGAGCGTTACCCGCATCGGATCGCCTCGTGTTAATAGTCAGCGCTACAGTGCTCCTTCTTTTAGGGTTGGCGACAGCGTCCGTGTTCTTGCAGCCTTCAACCGACGAGTTCGTGACCGAGTTCTACATCCTCGGCAAGGAAGGAATGGCCGAGGCCTATCCGCGCGAAGCAGCGCCCAGCGAAGAGCTGTGGGTCACCGTGGGCATCCACAACCTGGAGCGCGAAGCCCAAACCTACCGCGTCGAGGTCTGGGCCGTCGATCCCTGGCAGGAACGCCGCGAGCAGGTGCAGACCGCCGGCCCCTTCACGCTCGCCCGCGACGAGACGGTCGAGCAGCGGCTGGCCTGGACAATGCCCTGGCACGGCGATGATCAGATGGTGGAATTCTACCTCGTCACCGCGGAACAAGAAGCCGACGAGCCGTACCGGCAGTTGCGCCTGTGGCTCGACGTCGAGGAATAGCGAACTATGACCTCACTAGAAAAGGAACACAGCAGCGCCACACGCTGGCAGCAACTCCTCGAGGTCAGCGATCCCCGCCTGCCCGCCGTTGCCTACCTTCTCTATCTCTCCCTGGCCGAAGCGCTCACCGTTCTCGTGCAGGTGCAGGCCGGCGTCTCTCTGCACCTCGTGGGGCTCTTCCTCCTACTCCTGCACACCGCCCGCGCCTGGGACCGGCCCCAGCATCGCTTCCTGCTGGCCATGGCCCTCGTGCCGCTCATCCGCGTCGTCAGCCTGTCCCTGCCTCTCGTTGGCTTCCCCCTCGTCTACTGGTACCTGCTCACCAGCATCCCGCTCTTCGCCGCAGTCGCCGTCATCATGCACCTGCTGGGCATGGACTGGCGTCAGGCGGGCTGGCACGGCCACGTCCGACATAACTGGCTCTGGCAGCCGCTCGTCGCCCTCAGCGGCCTGGCCATCGGCGCTATCGAATACTTCATCTTGCGCCCGCAACCGCTTGCCGGCGCCTTCACTTGGCGGGAGCTATGGCTGCCCGCCCTCATCCTGCTCGTCAGCACGGGCTACTTGGAAGAGCTCATCTTCCGCCGCGTCATGCAGCGCACCGCCGCCGAGCAACTAGGTCCCTGGCGCGGCATCGTCTACGTGGCCATCCTCTTCGCCGTCCTGCACGTCGGCTACCTTTCGCTCGTCGACGGGCTTTTCGTCCTCCTCGTCGGCCTCCTTTTCGGCTGGGTCGTGCACCGCACGGGCAGCCTGGTCGGCGTCACGCTCGCTCACGGTCTCACCAACATTCTCCTCTTCCTCGTCATGCCCTTCTGGGCAATCGGCGCGCTGCAGCTGCCCGACATGCCCCAGCCGCGCCTGCCCAGCTTCAGCTTCAACTTCGACGGCGCGGATGAATCGCGCACCGTATCGCCCGGCGTCGGGCTCCCCGCCCACGCCGAATACCTCAGCACGCCCTGGTCTTACCTGCCCTCCGGCTCCACGCCCCAGTCTACGCCCGAACCAACAGCGGAGTCCAGCCCAACCAACGAGCCCGATCCCTCCATAATCGCGCCCACGTCCACGCCGCGGCCTAATGCCACCGGGCTGCCCATCGTCACCGGCGGACCGCCGCCCATCGCCGCCACTGCGACCGCTACCGGCACGCCCTGCGGCGCGCCCGCCTCCTGGGTACCCTACACTGTGCAGCCGGGCGAAACGCTCTTCTCTATCGGCTTCCTTTTCGGGCTCACCCCTGCAGACATGCAGTCCGCCAACTGCCTCTCCACTACCGGCGTCTACACCGGCCAAATCCTCTACGTACCCTTCGCGGCGCCCAATCCCACGCCTACGTCTGAGACGCCCACTCCCACACCAACTTCCACGCCCGAACCCAGTTCAACGCCCCAGCCCAGTCCAACGACGGGTCCGCCCACCGCTACCGCTACAAGCCCACCGCCGACGCTCACGCCGCCCCTTCCGCCTACCAACACCCCCATCCCGCCCACGGCCACCCCCATCCCACCCACGGCAACACCTATCCCGCTCACCGCCACACCTACGGCTACATCCAGCCCACCCTCGGCAACGGCAACCGCCACCCCCATGCCACCCACCCCAACCCAGACACCAACGTCCAGTAGCCCAGGTTTCCATACCTCGCTCTCTCGGCACACCCTCCATAAAAACAAAAACACCGTGTCCTCTTCCAGACACGGTGCTCTGAGCATGCTACCGTTCGTAGTAGGCACTTTAGTGCCCATCAGTTCCCTTCGTAGTAACCACTTCGCCCATACCATGGGACGTCGTTCAATTCAACACCTGCACCGCCTTCACCACCGCAATAAACACAAAGCTCAGCAGCAGCGGCACAATCGCAACATTCAACACGCGGCTCAACGCTTGCGCCCGCTCGCTCGTGCCCGCCGACAGAATTTCCTTCTGTATCAAAAATATGAGCAGCGCCACCACGGCAAGCAAAGCCAGCGAAGCCGCCAGCGCGACGCTGGTCACCGTCGTCACAGTTGTAGTCGTTACAGTTGAGATCATGAAATTTTCCCCCGCATGAGAAAAACAGGACGTCAATTCGGCACATACCGTAACACAACAAGTTCCCGCCGTCAAAATGCCAATCGACGCATGATCTACAACGAACCTCTGTGTAGCTCTGTGTCAAAAACTCCGTGTAGCGATCATGACTGACCGGCCCCATCTCACGGCCGCCCGCGCCATCGCGCGCCTCGAACCCCTCTGGGTGGCCATCGCCGCGCCGCTCCTCCTTTTCCCCGGCAGCTACATCGCATTCGCGCTCATACTCATTCTGCTCGCGCCGCTCGCCCGCCTCCTCATCACCGGCCGCCTCACCCGCTACAGCCCCCTCAACTTCCCTGTGCTCGCCATCCTGCTCATGGCGCTTATCGGCTACCTCGTTTCTGCCGATCCCCAACTCAGCTGGCCCAAACTCTGGGGCATCATCCTGCAAACCGCCATCTTCTTCGCCGCCCTCAACTATATCGACACAAAACGGCGCCTCCTCTGGGCCGCCGTCCTTCTGCTCCTTCTGGCTCCCGCCGTCGCCCTGCTCAGCCTGCTTGGCATCGACTGGTCTCTCGTGCGCCTCCTGCCGCTCAACGCCCTTTACCAGGACATTCCACGCCTAGAGCCCCTCGCGCTGTTGCCTGACTACGGCCTGCCCACCAGCCGTCCCCTATTCCACCCGCGCGAGGTCGGCGCCACAATCGCCTTCCTGCTGCCCCTGCCGCTGGCCATGCTCTTATTCGGACGCGGCCGGCGGCTACGCCTGCTGGCGGCGGCTGCGACCCTGCCCCCGCTGCTCCTCCTGCTGCTCACCCAGGCGCCAATGGGTTTCCTGGGCCTTGCGGCGGCGCTGGCCCTCTTTGCCGTCTGCTGGCGCTGGTGGACCGTGATCCCCATGACGCTCGTGGGCGCCGGACTGGCCGCCGCCGTCCTGGCCTACAGGCCGCGCG
>JAICPS010000577.1 GCA_025929715.1 Anaerolineae bacterium
AGACGTCAGCGACCTTACCTGACTGGTCTCCTCCGCGATCGTGTCCCACCAGAATTGGCGACCCAGGTAGTCGCTGACCACGAAAACAGTCGCGGGACCCTGGTACGCTTCCAGCAACGGGTAAGCCTGCTGCAGCACGTCCAAGTAGCCGTCGTCAAAGGTCAGGGCGACGGCGCGGCGGGGCAGCGTTCCCGTTTGCAGGCCGCGGACCAGCTCGTGCAGTGCTACGGGCCGCGCCAGCCGCCGCAGCGCTTCAAGCTGTTCCGCGAAGTGCTGCGGGCTGACACACAAACCATGAGAAACGCTGTCTACCTTCGCCACGCGATGGTAGCCCAGGATTAGCGCGCCGCCGGAAAAGCGGCTGCGCAGCCAGCGCGCCGACTGGCGCAACGTTTTTACGCCGGGCATTCTCATCACGCGGTGTCCTTCACAGCCCGAATCGTAATCAACATCTGAAAATCAGGATCAACTGCCTCCAATTCGCCCGCCCGCAGCTCTTCAACCGCCAGGCCGTGCAAGAAGCTGATCGACGTCAGCACGTTGCCGTATGCTTCCACCTGAACGTTCGCCGGCCGAAACGCCTCTTCAAACAGGCGCCTCGCCGAAGCGGTCGTGAAGCCCCAGTAGTAACCCCAGCGCTCCATGTCGTAGCGGCTGATTTTGCCGATGCCCGGCACCGTCGCCAAGACAACGCCGCCCGGCTTCAAAGTGCGGTGCACTGTAGCAATCGCTGCTCGAACGTCATAGATGGCCTGCAGCGTCTGCGTCAGGATGATGCAGTCGAACATATCCGGCTGAATATGTTCGCCCGCGGTCAGGTCGCCGACGATAGTCACCTGCGGCCTGTCCTCGGCCACGTGCAGCACGTCGCTCTGCGTGACGCGCGCGCCGCCAAAGGCCAGCGTATAGCTATTGGCGCCAATTTCCAGAACACGACCTTGAATGTCGGCGGCGTTCTGCGCCAGGAAGCGCTCGATAAAATAGCGGTCGATGGGCTTTCCGCGGTCCAGGCCCCACTCTGCGCTGATCGGTCGCAACCGGCGCAGGCTGCCAAAGCGGACGCGACCCACGGGCGGCCAACGAGTTAATCGCACGATTTTGCGCCGGATCGCAACGGGGAGCAGGCGACGGCCGAACGCGCTCAGCCAGCTTTTCATTGGTTCACGGTTCTCTGGCGCCGTGACCGGCCAACAGCGCCACTTGAGGGAATGCAAGGCTAAGGTCGCGCACCCACCCAAAGGCAAACGCGCGATCGGCGAGGAAGAGGGCGATTCCGATGAGAAATACGCCGGCAAAAGCCGCGACGAAAAAGCCCGTTAGCCCGGCCATGGCATTGGCCACACTCCAGGCCACAACTCCCCCCAGGCTGCAGACGACGACAATCGTCACCATGGACCGGCCAAGGCCGGCAAACGGCTGCGGCAGCAGGCGTCTGATAAAAAAGGCGCTGAGGAGCTGCGAAGAACCCACGGCGACCAGCCAGGCGAGCGGTGCGCCAAGAACGCCATAGCGGCCGGTCAGCCCCCAAATTAGCGCAACAAGTAGCGACGACTGTACCAACTCGATCACCACCAGCTTGTAGGGTTGGCCAAGTCCCTTCAGCAGCGGCGATACGGTGTCGCCAAACAGCCCAATTACGTTGACCAGCGCCAGCAACTGGATGAGCGGCGCCGTCCCCTGCCAGCGCGCGCCTAGGACGTGTTCGACCAGAGCCGGAGCCAGGGCGATCAACAGGGCGCAGATTGGGAACAGCAGGGCTGAGACGGTGGTAAAGATGGTGCGAAAGGCGCGCGCAAGCTGCCGCGACTCGGTCTGCAAACGCGCGTAAAGGGGAAAGGCAACCGCGCCGACCACTTCCGCGGATATTTCGGCGGGAATAAAAGCCAGCTTGCCCGCCAGATAATAAAGGCCCAGCTCGGCCGCGCCCAGCTCGCGTGAGATAACCACTTGCAGCATCGAGCTGCCCGACACGGCAACAATGCTCATGAGAAAAATCCAGCGCCCAAAGCGAATGAGCGCCTGCGCCGCAGCAGCGTCCAGGTCCAGCCGCGGCCGGTACGGGGCCATCACATAGGACATCACGGCAAAAACCAGCGGCCCGGCCAAACTGCCCGCGACCAGCGCCCAGACGCCAAAAATCGGAGCAAGCGCGATAGATACCAAGGTGTTCGCAAGCGCTTCTGGCAAGTAGAGCAACGTCAGCGCCCGGAACCGCAGGTTGCGCGTCAGCTCCGCGACCTTGATGCTGGCGGCGGCATCCAAAAGCGGGCGCAGGGCCACCACGCGGATGAGAATCGTCGCCCGAGGTTCTTCAAACAGGGCAGCAATCAGCGGGGCAGCCAGAAAGACAGCTGCCGAAATCAAGAGGGCGCGGGTGACGCCAACGCTCCAGGCGACGTCGTACTGCCGCTCGTCTGGCTGCGGATGCTGCACCAGCGCCGGAATCATGCCCAGGTTGGTCACGCTAAGCAGAAAGTCGACGGCTATTAGCGAAATGGCCAACAGGCCAAAGTCCTCCGGCAAAAGCAGACGGCCCAGGATCAGCGTGCGAGCCAGGAAGATCACCTTGACGCCAGCAAGCTGGAAGCCTTTCCAGAGCATAGCCGATCCCGTCTGCCGGGCCAGAAGCGTGGTCACGTCCGTCTCCCTCGCCGCACGCCGGCAATGATGCCCGGCAAAAGACTTAGCGTGTCGGCGCGGCCGCGAGTGGTCATATCCGCGTCACGGTGCATCAGGCCGCGCGCCCAACGCACAGGGCCGCGCACCAGGTCTCTGCCAGCCTGCAGCCAGATGAGGGCGTCGCCGCCGAAAAGGTGCGTGCCATAGAAGCCGCCCTGGCTGCGACAATACTCGGAATAGCGCGCCGCGCGCTGCCGGGCGTCGCGCCAGTGATAGTGGAAGAGCACGACGTCCGGATCGTAGACAATGGGGATGCCCAGGCGCAGTGCACGGTATCCATAATCGCTGTCTTCGGCCGATGCCAGGCAGGGATGCTCGTCAAAAAGCCCGATACGCGCTGCAAGATCCATGGCCATGCCCG
>JAICPS010000451.1 GCA_025929715.1 Anaerolineae bacterium
AGGTCAGGTAGCCTTATCAAGACGTTTGCTGCTCTACCCGGCGGCGCTTGTACTAGCCTTATTGACCCAGGAACAGAGCAGCGCTAGCCTTTTCGGCGGCAACCCGCTGATAGCTTTCATCCTTTGGTTTGCGGCAATCGCCGCCGCCTTCGTCTCGCTCAGCGCCAGTCCGGCCCCCGTGGACGACGACGCCGAGAGCAGCCGTGAGGTTCCTGCGCCGGGCGAGGCGGCGACCGACCCTGCCTTGCCCCGAACTGTCCTACTACTTACCGTGGCAGTTTTCCTGCTGGCGCTTATTCCACGTCTCTACTGGCTGACCAGCCACCCCTTCGTTCTCAATGGAATCGAGGCCAGTATTGGCCTAGACGCCGTGGGTGTTCTGCAGGGCCAGATCCGCAACCCATTCGCCACGGCCTGGCTGACCAACCCAACGCTGCCCCTTTATCCGCTAGGCGGGTCATTGGCGCTGTTCGGCCGCACCGTGCTGGGCATTCGCCTCCTTTCGGCCGTGGTCGGCGCCCTTACTGTACCCCTAATGTTTCTCATTGCCCGCCGCCTTTGGGGAGTCTGGCTTGCGCTCGGCGCTACTCTGATGCTGGCAGGTTATCATCTGCATATTCATTACAGCCGGTTGGCTATGACCAATGTCTGGGACCCACTTGTGGCGCTTATGGCGATCGGCCTCATTGGCGTCGCCGGCGTCTATCCCTCCCGCCGCAACTGGTTGTGGGCCGGGCTCGCTGCCGGGCTTTGCGCTTACTTCTACACGCCATCCCATCTGCTCCCTTTCGTCCTCGCCGGCTTAACTATCTACATGGTAGTTTTTCACCGCGCTTATGTCGTTCAATATTGGCGGCATCTCGTCGCGGGCGCCGCGCTTGCGCTTGTCGTAGCCTTACCGCAGATACTGTTTTACCGGGCAAATCCCGGTTTATTCATGGAACGCGCCAATAGCCTGGGCATTTTCCAGACAAGTTGGCTCGTCGAGCAGGCGGCGGCCCAGGGTTCGGTAGCTGCGGTGCTCGTCGACCAGTTGCGCCGCGCGCTGTTGGCGTTCAACGGTAGCCTTGATAGCAGCGCAACATACAATCCCGGCATCCCACTGCTTCGATTCTGGCCTGCGATTTTCTTTACACTTGGCACGGGTATTGCCTTATGGAGGCTGCGGCAGATTCGTTATGCACTCCTGCTCATCTGGCTCGGCGTTACTCTCTTCTTTGCGGGCGCATTGCTGATCGACGCGCCGGATAGCCATCGCCTGCTCTTTGCCGCGCCCGCCGTCGTTCTGTTGACCACGATTGGGCTTTTCTGGCTGGTGCGCCAGGCCTATGGCGCACTAAGCACGCTGTCAGCGCCATCTTTTCCTGCGCCAAATGCACGACGACCTCACGTCTGGATCCTCGTGGTCCTTGCCACTGTTTTTCTATTCGTAGCCGGGGACCTGTTTTTCTACTTTGGTGAGTATCGTAATTCCTATCGATTTGGCGATCGCAATACCGAGGTCGCCTATGAAATGGGCCTCTATCTCGACTCTCTGGAAGGTAACTGGCAGGCGTATTTTCACGGCCCGCCCGCCATGTACGTCACCTTTCCCACCATCCTTTTCCTCGCCGAGGACTTTCGGCCGGGTCAGAATCTGTTCGACGTCGCGGATCCCGGGCAGGCGGCGCCTGAACCAGGGGCTAACGCCAACCTGGTTTTCATTTACCTACCGGAGCGCAGTGCGGAGGTTAACGTGACGGCCGAGCGTTATCCTGACGGCTCATTCATCACATTCGACGGGATTCTGGCAAATCCACTCTTCTATGCTTACGAAGTACGACAGTAACCTTCATCTTTTCGTCCCTCCATTTCGAATGCTCGGGCAGGGCTCTATTGCGACATACGTCGCACCCGCGCCCGCAGATGACGCGGCCCGAGACCGGCAACAGCAGCGGGAGACCGCGCCTAATGAACATTAGTGCCTCTCCAGGTCATTTGAAGCACGCTTTCATCTCAGCTAGAATTCCACGTTCGTGGTGCGCGTCGTGTTCTCGAGCAACACTGCGCAATCAACATACTGGCTGTGTATAAAGGCTAGGAGTCTCTTTGAGCGCCACCGAAGGGCGAGTAACCGATGAAACCAAAGGCAGTTGCCGGAGAGTTCAATAGAACGCTATGGCTGTAGAAGAGTACGACATTGCAACCGGAGAACAGTCGCAAGCGGCGCGAGGCGTTGCCGCGCACGAAAAGGTGGAGAGCGATGTTGGCATCAGGCAGCGGCTCGTCACCTGGGATAATGCCGCCGTCGCCGGTTTGCTGGTCGTCCTCCTATTAGGCGCATATTTTCGCTTTACCGGTCTTAACTGGGACCAGAACCACCATCTGCATCCTGACGAGCGCTTCCTTACCGATATAGCCACCCGCCTGGAGCCGGTCACGGATCCGCTCGCTTACATGCGCACGTCCGAATCCACACTTAATCCCTACAATTTGGACCGGGTGCCTTTCTACGTCTACGGCAACTTCCCGATGACGGTCGTCGTGTACGTGGCAAGCTGGGTTAACCGGTTTTGTCAGGCCGCGAGCAGCCTGTGCGCTTATGATTACACGGCCTACGACGGCATCCACCTGCTCGGCCGCTTCCTATCCGGATTTGTCGATCTGATATCCGTCGGGCTTATCTTTCTTATTGGCCGACGCCTTTATAATTGGCGGACCGGTCTTCTCGGGGCGCTGCTCTTATCTGTGGCCGTGATGCCTATCCAGCAGTCCCACTTCTTTACAATGGACAACTGGGCGGCGGCGTTGAGCACGGTCACGCTTTATATGGCGATCCGCGCATCCGGAGACGCGCAGCACAAACGATGGTGGGTTCTCTTTGGCCTGTTTCTGGGACTTGCAGTCGCTTCGCGCATCAACGTCGCGCCGCTGGCCGCGATGGCTGCGGTAGCAGGGGTGGTGTGGCTGGCGCGGCGAGAGCGGGAGGCGGCGTCCGGGTTAGGCTGGCGTTATATCAATACGCCTCAGGGCAGCGTCGATATGCAACACGTCGTGCTGGGTGTTCTTCTTGCTGCCGTCATTTCACTGTTCACTTTCCGCCTCGCACAGCCATACGCTTTTGCCGATGCCGAGATATCCCGACAATCTACAATTGCACAAACAGGCCGCGAACCCTCCGCCGTGCGCGTTGCACTGCAATCGATCGTCGGTCTGAATCCGCAGTGGCTGGCTAACATGCAGGAAATCCAGGGCCAGCAAAGCCCCGAGGCCTCGTTCCCCCCGGCCCTGCAATGGACAGACCGCGCCCCAGTGATTTTTCCGCTTACGAACATGGTTCTCTATGGCATCGGGCTAACCGCGGGGTTGGCTGCGTGCCTCGGCTTGTTATGGGCGCTGTGGCGCATTCTGCGGGCGCGGCCTGACTGGATGGCACACGCCCTCCCCGTCGCCTGGGCCGGCGGCTACTTTTTGTTCATGGGTACGCGCTGGGTCAAGTCGATCCGTTATTTCCTGCCCGTATACCCGGTCTTTTTGCTGCTGGCAGGCTGGTTCCTGGTTGAGTTATGGCGACGGGCCGGGCATAACCAGCTCAAGCGCCTTGCGGTTGCGGTCGTCGTCTTACTCACCGTAATCCCCGCCCTGCTTTGGGCCAACGCCTTCGTCGACATTTACCGGGAGCCGATGACGCGCATCGCCGCCTCAGGCTGGATGTTCGACAATATTCCCACTGGAGCAACGCTTCTCTACGAAACGGACGGCGAACAGCGAGAGTTTCAGCTACCACTCAAAGGTTATCAGTTTGAGTCAGGCGGATTTCCGGTGAACCTCTCGTTTACTTTGCCGCAGGTTGGGACGGTGACCGGCGTCCGCTTTAATTACCTGACGCTGTCCGGAGAGCCGGCGACATTGCAGTGGGCCGTGCTTGATCAGACGGGTCAGACAATACAGAATCAGGCGGCAGAAATAGCGGTCGAAGGCGAGCGCGAGGCTGTTACAATTGACCTGCAACCGCAGCGGCTCGCGGCCGAGCAGCCGTACGTGTTGCGCGCGGAACA
>JAICPS010000349.1 GCA_025929715.1 Anaerolineae bacterium
CCCACGATATCGCCATTTTTGTCCCTGTCCACCACCACGATGACGAATCCGCTTTCAGATAGCACCTCGCGATCGCGGATAACGGCCGGGCCAATATCGCCCACGCTGCTGCCCTGCACGAAGATGTAGCCGCCCGGAATGCGCTCGCCGATCTTCAACGAATGCTCGTCCAGCTCCAGGATCGTACCGTTCTCTACGACGGTAATATTTTGTTCCGGTATTCCCAGGCCGCTCGCAAGCTTGGCATGGTGCATCAGGTGGCGCAGCTCTCCATGAATCGGAATAAAGAATTTAGGCTTAACCAGGTTGATCATCAAACGCATCTCTTCCTGTGAAGCGTGGCCAGAAACGTGCACTTCCATGATCTGGTCGTAGAGCACTTCGGCCCCCCGCTGGTAAAGCTGGTTGATGATGCGATGGATCATCTCTTCGTTGCCCGGGATAGGATGGGCGGACAATACCACCGTGTCGCCCTCCTGGATACTCATGTGGCGGTGCCGTCCCGTTGCCAGGCGCGCCAGCACCGCGCCGGGCTCCCCCTGCGATCCAGTAGCCATGATCACGACTTTGCTGTCTGGGTAATCCTTAACCTGGTGCATGTCGATCAGTAGATCGTCGGGGACGTCCAGATAGCCAAGTTCGCGCGCCATCGTGGTATTCTTGCGCATCGAGCGCCCCGTGATCGCCACCTTACGGCCCTGCTTCTGAGCAGCGTATACGACTTGTTGGATCCGCGAAATGAGAGACGCAAACGAGGCAATGATGATGCGGCCCTGGGCATTGCGAAACAGTTCGTCAAATGCCACCGTGATTACCTGTTCCGACGGCGTCCAGCCGGGGCGCTCGGAATTCGTGCTATCTGCCAGCAGGGCCAACACCCCACGCTTCGAAAATTCCGCAAGTTTGGCAAAATCAGGCGGCCAGCCATCGACCGGGGTGTGGTCGAATTTATAGTCACCTGTATGCACGATCAGCCCAACCGGCGTCGTGACACCGAAGCCCACGCAATCTGGGATGCTGTGCGCGACGTGAAAGGGTTCTATGTTAAATACGCCGAGGCGGAAGTTAAAGCCTGCCTGGATCGTCTTTAGTTCGACCTGCTCCAGCAACCCCGCTTCCCGCAGCTTAACTTCGATCAATCCGATAGTCAGTGGCGTAGCATAGATGGGTGCGTCAATATCCTGCATGAGGTGTGGCAAGGCGCCTACGTGATCCTCATGCCCATGCGTGATCAATACTGCCGTAATCTTCTCCCGTTTATCCATGATATATTGGTAGTCGGGAATGATATAATCAATGCCCAACATATCGTTTTCGGGAAACATGATTCCGGCATCGACAATCAGCATCTCGTCGTCATATTCGATAACCGTCATGTTCTTTCCCACCTCGCCACATCCGCCGAGGGGGACAATTCTTAATTTTGAGCTCATCGGGCCATTGTACGCCGCCCCCACCCCGCCGTCAAAATCGTAGCATCCACCAAACCGCAAGAATAATTACCGTCTGAACGATCGCCAAAAAAATTGTATAGAACCACAACAAAATGCGATTCCCGGCCAAGATACTTTCCTCGACCGGGCGACCCATTCCTGAGATGACCCGCGCCGCTTCTACGGCGGGCCGGTAGTGCAGGACGCCAACCGAGACGTTATCCTGCCCACCCCGCTCGTTAGCCAGGCCAATCAACGTGTCTGTTGCTTCAGACGCCTGTTGCTGACCGACGATCGTCTCAATTTCATCGTCCCTTACGTGCCGCGTCAGCCCATCAGAGCAAAGCAATAACCTGTCATCGGCTTCCAGTTCCAGATCAAAAATGTCGATCTTTGGCGTTCGCTCCGATCCCAGACTGAACAGGATGACATTGCGACGCGGATGCACTGCCGCCTCTTCGGCGGTAATAGCGCCTTCGTCCAGCAGTTGCGCAACCAGGCTCTGGTCCTTGGTAACCTGGCTCAAGACCCCCTCGCGCCAGAAATACGCGCGGCTGTCGCCCACGTTGGCGACGTAAGCGCGACCGCCCACGATGACGACGGCGACCATCGTGGTCGCCATGCGATTGTTCCCTTCGTGGCGCGCGCTCATCTCGCGTAAATCGGCGTTGGCCTTCTGCATCGCTTCTTGCAACCGTCTGCCCCAATCCGGCTCGTCATCGTCCAGGTAGTGATGAAGCGTGCGTTCTGTCGCGAAGCGGCTGGCGACTTCGCCCGCATCCATCCCTCCTGCTCCGTCTGCAAGAATATAGAGCCAGCCGTGCTTTTCCTCATCCGCCGTATCGGAGGGCTCCCGCCAGGCTACAAAATCCTGATTGTTGTTGCGTACGCGCCCCTGATGGGTCCGCATCGACGCTTCCACTGGTTGCTGCTTGGCCATGGAAACACTATAGCCCTTTCAGATAGTCGAGACAACCCTCGGTTCTCGAGCGTAGGGTATTCGTAGGAGTGCCTCAGGGTCGCGCCGCGGACACGCCCAGCAGAAAATATTCTTCCGTGCGTTGGAAGGCCAGCGTTGCCGCTTCCTCCGCCGTAATATCTCCATAAAAAGCGCGTTCAATCTCTTGACTGGCCGTGTCCTCGATTTCCTCCCAGGTGCTGATGACAGGCACCACCCGAAGAACTGCCGCCGTGTCCAGCCAGACACGCGCCCGCGCCGGGGGTAGTGACGGATCCAGAAAAGCTGGCGATTCAGCCACCGCCTTCAGCGAGGGTACCGTGCGTCCAGAACCGGCGATCACCGTCTGCCCTGCCACCGAGTTGGCATATTCAATGAAGGTCCAGGCAGCGTCCTTGTTCTCGGTGGCCACAGACATACAGTAGCCGTCGCTATGCAATACACCCGCGGCGACTTTTCCATGTGGCAGTGGCGCCACGTCCCACGTGAAACTCGCGATTTCACGGTAGGTAGGCGTGCCGCGACGGCTGTTAAGGAACATGGCCGTCGTGCCCGCGATGAAGCGGCTTTCGCTGTCCTGAGCCGCCTCTTCGACGCGTGTCGGAACCACCCCGTGCACCTGCCGCAGATCGACGAACCATTGCAGCGCTGCCAGCGACGGGGGACGCGTGAGCGTGAGGCGCGACGGATTCTCTAGATTGTCCACAAGCGGGGCGTCGTTCTGCCACACGAACGGCGCCAGTCGAAACAGCGACGGTTCTGCGCCCAATCCATATTGATCAATCGTGCCATCTCCGTCCACATCTCGCGTCAGGACGCTGGCCGCCTGCACAAACTCTTCCCATCCCCAATCGTCTGCAGGATAGGGCAAGCCCGCCTCGTCGAAGAGATCCTCGTTATAGTAGACGACGAGGCTCGAAATATTTTGCGGGATACACATCAATTCGCCCTGCCACAAAAAGCCTTCGATAGAAACGTCGTAGAAATCGCCGATCCCGATCAGATCGCTTTCCTCGAGATACGGTCCCAACGGTTCAAGCAGATCTTCCGCCGCAAAAGCGGCGTATCGGCGAAAATTCATCAGCGACACGTCGGGCGGCGAACCGGCGGCAAAGTCCGTCGCCAACCGCGTGAGATAATCGCCCTGCGAAGGAATGTGTCGCAGCTCCACTTCAATGTCTGAGTGCGCCTCGTGAAACGCATCGACCAGATCGGCGTAAGCCTGGCGCTCCGCCGGATCCCCAAAAACCATGAACGATACACTCGACGTCGCTGCCCGACCCGGCGAGCATGCCGCCGCGAGCATCGAAAGCAGCATTGCCAGGAACAAACGCCGCAATCCTGTCAGCACAAAATTCCTCCTAGACGCATTCGCGCCTCTCATCGTATAAGCCATTCGTAGGGGCGCTTCGCGAAGCGCCCTTCCGCGCGTCACTCATCGTATCGAGCAAAGTAAGGTTGTGCCAGCAGAAACAACAGTAAGGGAATCACTGTCGCCCATAAGGCCGCGGCCATCAACAGCCCCCACTCGGCGCGCGTCATCTGCTCTAGCAGGCGCAGCGCCACGGGTAACGTATAGTTGCTTTCGCTGTTCAGATAGAGCAAAGGACTGATGAAGTCGCCCCAGTAAAAAATGAAGCTGAGCAACGCCACGCCCAACACCGTCGGGCGCGCCATCGGCAGGGCCACCTTTGCCCACATCTGCAAGACGCCGGTCCCATCCAGAATCGCGGATTCGTAAATAGCCGCCGGCACGCGCCGGAAGGCGCGATAAAACATGAGCACGAAGAACGGACTGGTGCCCATCCACGCCGGTGCGATCAGCGCCCACACCGTGTCGTACCAGCCCAGGGTCCGGTACACAAGAAAACGCGTGGACCACAGGGCAATCCCCGGCGCCATCAACACCGCAAGGGAAATGACAACCCACACGCGCTGAGCCGGTCGCGAGAGTCGCGCTATTGCCAGCCCTGCCCAGGACGCGGTTACCAGCGTCAGCGGTACGCCCAATACAACAACCAGGAGTGAGTTCAGCGTGAAGCGCCCCAACGGCACAAGCGACCATACGCGCGCGAAGTTAGATAACGTTGGCTGTTCCGGGAGGAGTCGCAGTGACGTGGGCAGCGGCACGCCCAGGCGGTGCAACGACGCCCCGACCATCCAGTACAGTGGCAAGAGAAACACCAGCGCTACGACGATGCGCAACAATAGCGCAAGCCCCTCGCGCCGCCGCAAATTAGAGAACAAACGTCTCCTCCGTAGTACCGATTTGCCACTGCCGCGCAATGATGTAGAGCAGCACTACGACCACCCCGCTTAGGAAGTACATCACCCACAATGCAGCGCTGGCGGTGCCAAATGAGAGCAGGTCAAAGGCCTGTTCGTAAACAAAGATAGGAAGCGTAAACGTCGCGTAATACGGGCCACCCTGCGTCATAAGCATGATCGACACAAAAGAGTCCTGAAAAGTGAGAATTGCGTCCCGGAACGTCAGCAGAAGCAAGATGGGTGCAATGAGCGGCAGCGCCACGTAGACGAATACACCCCACGATCCTGCGCCGTCGATGCGTGCAGCGTCTTCAATCTCCAGCGGCAGATCTTGCAGCGCAGCCAGGCTAACCAGGAAGCCCTCCCCTATCTGCCAAAGTGACATCAATACAAGCGCCGGTTTGGCCCAACCCGGATCGACCAGCCACGCCGGACCAACAAGCCCCAACGCCTGCAACAGTAAGTTCAGCGGGCCATAGAGCGGATTCAGTATCCATAGCCAGGCCAACGCATAGGCGGCGCCAGGAATGACGCTGGGCAGATACACTGTAGCGCGCAGCCAGGGTAAAAAGCGCCCTCCCCGCTGCATGAGCCGCGCCAGGAGCAAGGCGCCCA
>JAICPS010000192.1 GCA_025929715.1 Anaerolineae bacterium
CTGGCGTACATGAATCTCTACATGCATCACTCGGGCGGCACCATCGTAGAGCCCACCGACCGCCCGGTCGAAACGCGCCACCTGGACATGGTCTACAGCCACATTAAATATAGCGACAAAGCGTTTATGGGCTCGGTGATGGCGTCGGAATATGCGGCGGACAGCGTACGCATGGCGGAGATCGTTTTCGGCGCCGACGAGATCCGCCGGCAGCCCGCTTTGATGTCGCTGATCAACATCAGCAGCCCGCGCCGGTTGGACGATCGCATGCTAGGGGCGCTGAAGACCTATGCCAGGGCGCGCCAGGCCACGATCATCACGCCATTCATTCTCTCGGGCGCGATGGCGCCAGTTTCCGTAGCCGGCACCCTCGCGCAGCAAAACGCCGAGGCGCTGGCGGGCATCACCTTTGCTCAGATGTGTGAGCCGGGCGCGCCCGTGGTCTATGGCTCGTTCCAGACCAACGTCGATCTGCAAAGCGGCTCGCCGGTGTTTGGCTCGCCCGAAAGCCAGTTGGCGCTGCTGGCAAGCGCGCAGTTGGCGCGCCGCTACAATCTGCCTTTCCGCAGCGGCGGCATGTTCAGCAGCTCTAAGATTGCCGACGCTCAAGCGGCGTACGAATCGGTACAGGTGATGCTGCCCACGATCATGGCGCCGGTGAACTTCGTTCTGCATGCCGCCGGCTGGCTGGAGGGCGGGCTGACGGCGGGCTACGAGAAGTTTGTGCTAGATTGTGAATTGCTGGGCATGTACCACACCTTCCTGAGAGGCATCGACCTATCTGAAGAAGGGATGGCCATGGAATCGTTGCGCACTGTCCCGCCCGGCAGCCACCATCTGGGCACGCCGCACACGATGCGTCATTTTCGCACCGCGTTCTACCGCGCTGACCTCTTCGACACGCGTCCTTTTGAGCAATGGCAGGAGGAAGGCGCCGAAGATGCTTACAAACGCGCCAACGGCAAGTTTAAGGCCTTATTAAACGAGTACGAACCGCCGCCGCTTGACGAGGCTATTGATGACGAGTTGAAAGAGTTTGTGGAGAGGCGGAAAGAGAGATTGGGGAATAGAGATTGACCGAACTACGTTTGGGCGAGATTGTGCCGTCATCCTGAGTGAAACGAAGGATCAGGTGAAACGAAGCATCTCTTCAGATTGAGTTAACAGGAGACACTACTATGGCAGACTTACCTGACCAGGCACAGGTTATAGTTATTGGCGCAGGGATTGTGGGCAATTCGGTTGCCTATCATCTGGCGCGTCTGGGGTGGAAAGATATTGTGCTGCTGGATAAGGGACCTTTGCCCAATCCGGGCGGCTCGACGGGGCACGCGTCAAATTTTATCTTTCCCGTAGACCACTCCAAGGAGATGACGCATGTGACTCTGGACAGCATGCTGCAGTACAAAGAGATGGGTGTCTTTACCGAGAGCGGCGGCATTGAGGTCGCGCGTACCGAGGCGCGTTTGGAGGAGTTCCGCCGCCGCATGGCCTCGTCTCGAGCGTGGGGTGTCGAGTCGTACCTGATTACGCCTGATGAGGTAAAGAAGCTGGTTCCTTTCGTCAACGAGGAGATCATTCTCGGTGGTTTTTACACGCCTTCTGTGGGCGTTGTGGATTCGTTGCGTGCGGGCACGATTATGCGCGAACGGGCGCAGGAGCTGGGCGCGCTATCTATTTTCCCGAATACTGAGATTCTGGGAATCGACGTGAAGAACGGCCGCGTGCAGGCTGTTCGCACGACGCGGGGCGACGTGCGTACCGACTATGTGCTGATCGCCTGCGGTGTGTGGAGCCCGCGCATCGCCGAGATGGCGGGTGCTACGATTCCCCTTACGCCGGCAGTGCACCAAATGATCAGCGTGGGGCCGATTGGCCTGTTCGAGAAGACGACGAGTGAGATCGAGTATCCAATCATCCGCGATGTGGACACGAACATGTACGAGCGGCAGAACGGCAACGATATGGAGGTCGGTTCGTATGCGCACCGGCCCATATTGATGGATGCGGACGACATTCCATCGATCAAGGAGGCGCGCTTGTCGCCTACCGAACTGCCTTTCACGCAGGAAGATTTCGAGCCACAGCTTGAGCTGGCGTTGGAGCTAATGCCGGAACTGCTGGGCGATGAAAATGCCGGAATCCGTCATGCTATCAACGGCCTGCTGTCGCTGACGCCTGACGGCATGCCGCTGATCGGCGAGACTGTGGAAGTGAAGAATCTGTGGTCCGTCGCCGCTATCTGGATTAAGGAAGGCCCGGGCTTCGGCAGGGCGACCGCGGAGTGGATGACGCACGGCCATTCGGAGATAGATATTCACGCCTCGGATGTAGCTCGCTTTTACCAGTACGGGCGCAGCAAGCATCACGTTCATGCGCGCACGTCGGAAGGCTATAACAAGATGTACGGTATCGTGCACCCGCGCGAACAGTGGGAGTCGAATCGCAACGTGCGCGTGAGCCCTTTCTATGTGCGCGAAAAGGAGCTGGGCGCGGTCTTCTTTGAAACCGCAGGCTGGGAACGTCCGCAGTGGTACGAATCGAACCAGAAGCTGTTGGAGGAGTACAAAGATGGCATACAGGAACGGCCTCACGAATGGGACGCGCGCTGGTGGTCGCCCATTAGCTCGGTCGAGCACCTGGCTATGCGCGAGCGAGTGGCGATGGTCGATCTGACCGCTTTTGCCATTTTTGACGTCAGCGGTCTGGGCGCGCTGGCTTATATCCAGAAAATGGCCGTGAACCAGATGAACGTGCCCGTGGGCCGCGCGGTCTATACGCCGCTGCTGGCGCCGAACGGCGGTTTCAAGGCCGACCTGACGATCATGCGCACGGGAGACGAATCGTTTCGCATCGTATCGGGAGGCGGCGACGGCGCCCGTGACAAAAAATGGTTCACCGACAACCTGCCCAAGGATGGTTCCGTGCAGTTTGAAGACAAGACGTCGGCCATCTGCACCTTGGGGCTGTGGGGCCCGCACGCGCGTGCGGTGCTACAGTCGGTGACAGAAGACGACGTTTCTAACGATTGCTT
Source organism: Anaerolineae bacterium (assembly GCA_025929715.1). Lineage (GTDB taxonomy): Bacteria > Chloroflexota > Anaerolineae > Promineifilales > Promineifilaceae > JAAYYY01. The sequence continues at coordinate 3,035 of JAICPS010000192.1, forward strand.
CCCTTATGGCACGGCGCGCGACATCACAATTAACGGGTTACCGGTGTGGGCGCTGCGTATTTCCTACGTAGGCGAACAGGGCTGGGAACTTTACACGGCCATGGAGCATGGCCTAAAATTGTGGGACACGCTGTGGGAGGCGGGCCAGACGTACGGGCTTGTGCCCGTGGGAATCGGCGTTTACGGCACGACGGGGCGCCTGGAGAAAGGCTATCGCCTCATGAGCGCCGAATTAGAGTCGGAATACACGCCGGTGGAGGCCGGTCTGGCGCGACCCAAGGTCAAACGCGATGAGTTCATCGGCCGCGACGCCTATCTGGAGGCGCGCAAGGAGGAGCCGGCGGCGATCCTCTGTACGCTAACGGTCGACGACCACACCTCTGCTTCTGGAATGAAGCGTTACATGCAAGGCCGCGAACCGATCCTGACGCCCGATGGCGAACCGATCGTAGACCGCAAAGGGCGCCGCTCCTACGTGACCAGCGCCGGCTCTGGCCCGTCGCTGGGCAAGCACCTGCTGCTCGCCTACCTGCCGCCCGAATACGCCGTCGAAGGGGCCGCGCTGGCAGTGGAGTACATGAACGAATGTTACCCGGTCACCGTAGCGCGCGTGGGCAGTAAGCCGTTGTTTGATGAGGACGATGAGAGGATGAAGGGGTAATGAATATTCTAGTCTGTGTCAAGCGCGTCCCCGCCACCGGGGCGCGGATTGTATTGACCGAGGATGAACGCGATATTGAGACGCGCAACCTGGGCTTCACGATCAGCCCACACGAGGAGTGCGCCGTGGAAGAGGCGGTTCGGCTGGTTGAAAAGCACGGCGGCGCGTCAACGATTCTGACGCTGGGCACGGAGCTGGCCGAGGAACAGCTCCGTGATGGGCTGGCGGTGGGTATGGACAACGCGATCCTGCTGCAAACGGACGGCGACGAATGGGACGCCATGGCCATAGCCGCAGCCATTGTGGACGCTGTGAAGGTCCAGCACGACGCGGGCAACAACTTTGATCTATTGCTCTTTGGCAATGAAGCAGCCGATAGCGGCGACTACCAGGTTGGCGTCCGCGTGGCGCACGCGCTGGATCTGCCCTGCGTGACGGGCATCAAAGGAGTTGAAATCGAGGGTGGTCAGGCGTTGGCGCGCCGCGAGGGGCCGGGCGGCTGGGAACTCTACGAGGTTTCTTTGCCGGCAGTCTTTACGGTGAAAGAGGGCATTAATCTTCCACGCTATCCGTCGCTGCCGGGACGCCTGAAAGCGAAGAAGAAACCTGTAGAGCGTGTGACGCCGCAGCACAACGGCGGCGGCCTGCAAAAGGTGCGCCTCAAGAACCCGCCGGAACAGCAAAGCGAAGTGCGCGTTTTAGGCGAGGGCGCCCAGGCAGCCGCGCGTACCGCGATACAAATCGTCGATATTCTAGAAGAGCTGAAACTGGTGTAGGCATGATTCTTGCAATCGTCGAACATGACCGGGGCAAATTAAATCCCATTTCGCTGGAATGTCTGACGCTGGCCCGGGAACTGGCCCGAGATTCGGGCGATGCCCTGGAAGCAATACTGATTGGCGAGGTAGCGCGTTCCATGGTGCAAGTAGTGGGTCGTTATGGTGTGTCGCGCGTGCACCTGGCGACTCACGACAGACTGAACGACTACGCGCCAGAGGCATGGGCGCGGACGGTGTTGCAACTGGTGGCGAGGATTCAGCCGGAGGCAGTAACAGTCGCGGGCAGCGATCGCGGCAACGAGCTCCTGGCCCACCTGGCGGCCCTGAGTCGGCAGCCGATGGCCGCCAATTGCATCGAGGTATTGTCCGGCGACGCGTACCGGGTGACGCGCCAACGTTGGGGCGGCAGCCTCCTCGAAGAGGCGCTGTTGAAGGGCGACCCCAAACTGTTCAGCGTTGCGCCTCATACCCTTGAGGCGCAGGAGACTGCAGCGGCGACCGAGCCTGTGACTGAAACGTTTACACCCGAACTGGACGATAAAGCGTTCCGCGTGCGCATCAAGGAGCGTGTGGAAAGATCTGCGGACAAGGTGTCGCTATCCGAGGCGCGCGTCGTCGTGGGCGGTGGTCGCGGTGTGGGCAGCGCCGAGGGCTTCGCGCGGCTGGAAGAGTTGGCGGCACTGTTGGACGGCGCGGTAGGCGGCTCTCGCGTCGTGACGAATCTGGGTTGGCGCCCACATTCGGACCAGATCGGGCAGACAGGCACGCGCATCGCTCCCGAGCTGTATATCGCCTGTGGCATCAGCGGCGCCATCCAACACATGGTCGGCTGCAAGGGCGCCAAAAATATTCTGGCGATTAATATGGACCGCGACGCACCAATCATGAGCAAGGCGACTTATGCTGTTTACGGAGACTTGCACGAGGTGCTAAGCGCGCTAATCGACGAACTCCGGCGGCGGAAGTTGTAGACGGATTGTGTGAATCGGCCCCGTCTGGCTAGATGTCAGACTGGTAATTTACGGTAGAATACGACGTCCAGCGCGTGTGTGCGCCGGACGAAGGAGGTTGTTATGGCCGAGTATCAGATCTTATATTGGCACGATATCCCGCTTCAGGTGCGGTCCGGTGGAAGGCGCGATCGGGTCAGCCAGGAGCTACCTTCTCGCTTCCAGGTAGCGATTGATAAGGCGGCGATGGCAGCGGAACTGGTAGGCACAGACGAATACCTGAGCGAATTCCACTGGAGTGATCCCCAGGAGCGCGAGGGATCGCCCGACGAGGTTGTAGCCACCGTCGTGGCCGAACTTGACGCCCGCTACCCGGCTGTGAACTGGCAGAAGACCGCAAACAGCCTTGTGACCGGAAAAAAGAACACTGTAAGGTAATGCCCCAGAAATCGACTGATCCCCTGATTATTTTTATGCCGTCCGGAAGACGCGGGCGTGTGCCCGCAGGCACTAAGGTGCTGGATGCGGCGCGCGATCTTGGCGTGTCTATTGAAAGTATTTGTGGGGGACGGCTCACATGCAACAAATGCCGGGTCCAGGTGGAAGAGGGATCGTTCCAAAAACACGGTATAGTGTCGCGTACCGAAAGCCTTTCGCCGGCCACGGAAGAGGAGCTGGCTTTTCTTGCGAAGTTAGACAGCCTCGATTGCCGTCTTTCTTGCAACGCAACGGTGCAGGATGACGTGCTTATTTTTGTGCCTGAAGAGAGTCGCGGCCAAAAGCAGATCGTGCGCAAAGCTGCCGGCGAGCGTGTAATCGACGTCAAACCCGCCGTGCGCCAGGTCTATATTGAAGTGGAAGAGGCGCAACTCGGCGAGCATCGCGGCGACTGGGGACGCGTGCAGGCAGCGCTCTCGGAGCAGTGGCAAATTGAAGCGCGGCGCATTGATCTGCCGGCCTTGCAACGCCTGCAGGAAGCGCTGCGCAAGGGAAACTGGGCGGTGACGGTGACGTTGTGGGAAGACGAGGTGATCGACGTCAAAGCCGGCTACCAGGAAGGTATTTACGGGTTGGCGGTGGATATTGGCAGCACGACGGTTGCCGGATACCTCTGCGACCTGCGCACGGGGCAAGTGTTGGCGACGGAGTCGATCATGAACCCGCAGGTGACGTATGGCGAGGACTTGATGAGCCGGGTCTCTTACGCCATGAGCCATCATGACGGGCTGGAAAAAATGAACAAGGCGATTATCGATGCCCTGAACCGGTTGGCAGCCGGCGCCGCGCGCGCGGCCGGTCTGCAAGCACGTGACATTCACGAGCTGGTCGTGGTGGGTAATACAACGATGGTGCACATCTTCCTGGGTATCGATCCTATCGAACTCGGGGGCGCGCCATTTGCGCTGGCGAATCGTGACGCGATGGACATCAAAGCGCGTGAGCTAGGACTGCGGCTACACCGGGGAGCGAACGTGCACGTGATGCCAGCCGAGGCCGGACACGTCGGCGCTGATAACGTGGGCGTGTTGCTGGCAGAGGAGCCCTATCGCCAGAAGGAAATTGTGCTCACCGTAGATGTGGGCACTAACGCCGAAATTGTATTGGGCAACAGTGAATGGATGTACAGCGCTTCCAGCCCCACCGGTCCGGCGCTGGAGGGCGCGCAGATAACGTTTGGGATGCGCGCCGCTCCAGGTGCCATTGAGCGAGTGAGAATTGACCCGGAAACGCGCGAACCGCGCTTTCGAGTTATCGGCGACGAGCGTTGGTCTGACGAATGGAAGCTCGGTCCAGACGCGCCGCCGGAGGCGCAGCCCAGACATCTGGCGGCGGGCATCTGCGGTTCGGGCATCGTGGAAGTGGTGACTGAGCTGTTCCTCGCCGGCATTATTCGACCCGATGGACGCTTTGAGCCCAATTTCAGGGGTCCGCGCGCGCAGTGGGATGGACGTACCGGCGCGTATGTCCTGGCGACGGCGCAGCAGTCGGCGACGGGTAAGCCGATTGTGGTGACGCAAGATGACGTGCGCAACGTGCAGCTGGCCAAGGCGGCGCTTTATGCCGGAGCCAGGCTCCTGATGAAGCGCGCGAATATAGACGTCGTGGATAGGGTGGTGCTGGCGGGCGCTTTCGGCAGCTACATCGATCCACAGCACGCCATGGTGCTGGGGCTAATTCCCGACTGTGATCTGGAACGCGTCTATGCCGTGGGCAACGCGGCCGGTGACGGCGCGCGTATCGCTCTGTTGAATCGCGAGAAACGACGCGAAGCACAGGAGATCGCCCACTGGGTACGCTACATTGAAACGGCCGTAGACGCTGATTTCCAGGAAGCGTTTGTAGCAGCGATCCATTTACCGCACGCCACAGATCCGTTCCCGCATCTGGAAGGGATTTTGCCGGAGGTGAGAGAGGTGCAGCGAAGGCCGAGGAATGAGAAGAGAAGGAAGAAATTGGAGACTGGGGATTGACCGAACTCGGTTCGGGCGAGATTGGAGATTAGGGATTGGAGAACTGGAGACTCGTTATTCTGAGCGGGTCCCATAAATGGAGCGTCTTCGGAGCGAAGAACCTCGAGGTGACTATTGACAGAAGAAATCAACATCCAAGAAATGCCCATCGAGGAGCTGCTGGAGCTGATGATGGACGACCTCTACGACGGCTACGCCGACGAAATCGTGGAGGAAGTCGAGGAGTGC
>JAICPS010000476.1 GCA_025929715.1 Anaerolineae bacterium
AGACTGCGCTAACGATGGTCTTCCAGACGAGGTAAGGGCTGTTGATGCCGTCCGACTGACAGGGGCCGCCATAGCCTACGACGCCGTGGCGCCGCGCGGCGCGGATCACTTCAGCCACCAGCCGGGACTTGCCGAGCCCGGCTTCGGCCATAATTCCCACGACCTGCCCTTTTCCGTCCAAAGCCAGTGCCATCTTTTCGACGATGACCTGAAGTTCGGATTGCCTGCCCACCATTGGCAGCGCGTAAGTGGGTTCTTGCAGACGAATCGCCCGCCGCTGCCGCGCACCTGTCACCACAAAGACCGGCAGGGGTTCGGTCTTGCCCTTCACCGGGATGTGCGGGCGCGGCTCAGATGCAAAGTCGGCGCTTACAGCTAGCTGCACGCGCCCACTGACGAGGATCTCGCCGGGCACGGCCTGCGCCATCAACCGCGCTGCCAGATTCACGTCGTCGCCCAGCACGCCGTACGTGCGGCGACCGGACCCGCCATACGCGCCCGTGCGCATTCGCCCTTGGCTGATGCCAATCTGCACCGGCTCCAGGAAGTCCAGTTGCGCGGCTAAACTTTTCAGGTCGAGCGCCGCTTTCACCGCCCGGCGCGCGTCGTCTTCATGGGCAATGGGCGCGCCGAAGGCAGCATACAGGTAACTTCCCTTATCGCCAATCGTCAGTTGCAGCAGCACGCCCTCGTAACGGGCAAGGGCCGCCTGCACCTGGCGAATGAAGGCATCAAGCTGCACTCCGGCCTCGTCGCGCTCGTAGTCGATGCCGGTAAAGCGCAAGAAGAGCGTCGCCGCCGGCCGAAACTCGGTCAGAAAGGCGCCCTGCCCGGCGCGCTCCCGCGCGTATACCGCCGGTAGGAGCCACCCCTGCCAGCGTTCGGGGGCAGACGCTTCCTCATCCTGATCCTGGTCGAGGCGGCGCTCACCGATTGGCGAGACGTGCTCGCGACCGGCGCCAAAGTCGCCGACTACCCCAAACTGCTCGCCGGTTTGCGGATCTTCACGCCATTCGGCCAGGCGCAACGACCCCTGCAGGGCCTCGGCCGTGGCCGCATCTACAAGCACTTCGCCCGGGCCGGCCAGATGTTCGGCCGCCGCGGTTCGGGCAACGGTCGCGCCGGCCAGAACGTCCAGCCGTTGAATTTCCGGGTCGCCGACCACCAGGCGCCGCGCGGGACCGCTGGCTACCGCGGCTTTCAACGCCAGGGACGCGACCGCGCCATCTGGCAAGGCTATCGCCGAAAAGTCCCTTATTGCCGTCTGCATGGCCAGGGCGCAGACCACAGCACGCAGGGATGCAGACGTGTCTTCGTCTTTCATCCCTCTGGATTCATCATTTTCATCAAACCAGCAGGTGATCGCGTCGCCGGCGAAGCCGACCACGCTGCCGCCGAATCGTTCCACTGCGGCGATTAGCGCATCGTAAACCGCGTCTAGCTGGTCGGTGAGCGCTTCTGCCCCGCCCCGTTGACCGAGCGCCCGGGTGAGCGTTTCGGTTAATAGGGTAAAGCCGGAGATGTCGGCAAACAACGCCGCGCCGGCCGTGCGGTTGGGAAGGTCCTCCCCGCGGGCCAGTGCCCGGCGGCGATCTTGTGGCAAATAGGCGCTCAGGTTGCCGGTCATAGACGCTTCAGCCCAACCAGCTTCTAATGGTTACGGGCGTTACCTCCAGTCGCCAAGCTCCTCCAACATCCCTCTTGCCTCCCTCAAAGCCACCGTCTCAAAGCCCTCCGTAAAGCTGCCATAAATTTCACGCAACAAGCGGCAGCCCTCGCCGATGTTCCCTTCGCTCGCCTCCAGCCGGCACAGCCGCATGGCGGCCCGCAGCGCCATCAGCTTGCCCTCCATCTGCAGCGACGCGTCTAAGACCCACCGCCAGAGGGCTGCTGCCTCCGCCCGATTTTCCGACGATTTCGCCAGCAGCAACTCTCCCTTCAATAGCGCCATCTCCGGCGCTTGCAGTAGCACCATTTCATCACCTGCATCCTTCACAAATGCGTCGATCAGCTCCAACGCTGCCCCGCCTTTTCCCGCCTGCGCATAAGCCAGCGCCCGGATGTTCACCAGCTCCGGGAAAAACACGGGTGGGCTCTTAAGGCCCTGGTACTCCCTGAATCCCTGCTCGATCCTCGCCAAACCCGCCTCCGTCTCACCCCGCGCCGTTTGCACCGCGCCTTGCAATATCTCCGCAAGAGAGTTCCAGATCTGAAAGCCATGCGCCTCCGCCACTTCGCACATGGCGCGCGCCCGCTTCTGGGCGCCTTCCGAATCGCCCCTCCACAAGAGAAACACCGCCGTGTGATGCAGCGTATATGCCATCGTGAACGGGTGGTTCAGACTACGCGCCAAGGTCATCGCCCGCTCCGCGCGCTCCAGGGCGCGATCCGCATAACCTAGCCACCACAAGAAAAACGCCGAAGAGGTGTAACAGACAATGCCGGGATAGGCGCCCAGTTGGAACGGCCGCGCGCTTTGCTGCTCGCGCTCAAACAAGGCAATCCCCTGGTCCAGCTGCGCCAGCCCCTCGCGGAAGCTCCTAAGAAACCCCATATTGGCTCCCAACACGAGATAGCCATGCACGCGCAGGTCATCGTCATCCTCACGCTCCGCCAGCGCCAGGATCTTCCTGCCCATCTGCGCGCCCTTATCGTATTCACCGCGGTAGAGGTAATAACTGGCAAGCCCGCGCAGAACCGGGAAGAGCTGCGGAATCTCCCCCTGCCCTTCACTCAGCGCCAGCGCCCTCCTATAAGCTTCTTCAACCTCTGGCGTGTAACCCTTCACTGCCAGCAGCGCCCGCGCCAGGCTCGTCTGCAGCATAATCTCCTGCTGCGCCTGCTCCGGTGACGATGGGCCGCCTGATAGGACGTTGAGCAAATCGGTCGTCAACTCCATAATCGCCTGGTACCAGCCGCGCCGGTCATACAACAGCCACAACCCATCCACCATCTTTTGCAACTGCGCCAGTTCACCACGATCAACCCAATAGCGCCAGGAAATCTTCAGATTCTCGACATCCGCCGCCATCGCCGCCGTTGCCGCCTCGCGCTCGGCCCCCGCCATGCGCCGCCACTGTTGCCCGGCGAAATCCGCAAAGTAGGCCGCGTGCTCCCTGCAGGCGGCGGCGTGCAGCTCGGGCTCTTCTCTCAGACGCTCCGTCGCGTACTCGCGGATCGTCTCCAACATGCGCAAACGGGGTTCTCCTCCGCCATTCGAACCGTTCGAGCGCTCATCCGCGAGTCGCAGCAGGCTCTTATCGGCCAGCGAAACGAGCTCTTCCAGCACGTCCAGGCCGGGACCGGCAAACCCTTCGATACTTTCCGCTACTTCGGCGGCTGCTTCAAACGTGCAGCTGGAGAAGACCGAAACCAGCGCAAACAATCGTTGTTCGTGCGGCTCCAACAATTCATAACTCCAGCCAATCGTGTCGCGCAAGGTCTGTTGCCGCTCCGGCAAATCCCGCGCACCGCCCTGCAGCAGGCTCAGCCGGCTTCCGAGCCGCTGCTGCAGCGCCTGCGGCGAAAAGATGCGCGTGCGCGCCGCCGCCAGCTCAATTGCCAGGGGCAGCCCGTCCAACCGCACGCAAAGCTCGGCTACGGCCCGCGCGTTCTCCTCATTGAGTTCAAAACTGGGCCTCACTGCCTGCGCCCGCTCCACAAATAGCTGCACCGCCTCGTAGTGCGCCAGCTCGTCTATCCCGGGATGCTTGCCATTCACATCCGGCAGGCCCAGCGGCTGCACTGGGTAGAGACGCTCGCCGCGCAGGTGCAGCGCCTCGCGGCTGGTCGCCAGCATCTTTAAACGTGGGCAATACTGCATCAGCTCGGCCACGCCCACTGCCGCC
>JAICPS010000322.1 GCA_025929715.1 Anaerolineae bacterium
CCACTATCCAGCCGCCAAATGTGAGGCCCAGCGCCAGCGCGAGGCCGGCCAACAGCCTCGGCTGCTGTGGTTCACCGCGCGTCGCGCCAAACCCGCGCGCCACCATGGTCTCGGCCAGTCCCATCGCCCGCTCCAGCCCGCCAATGAGCAAGGGAATGACTAGCGGCTGCCAGTCACGGAGTCCCTCGATGCGCTGGCCCCTCACCGCCTGCGCCTCGCGAACGCGACGCACGTGCCGAGTCGTTTCTGGAACGTAAGTAAGCGCGATGAGGACGACCACGCCCAGATCCTGAAAGGCTCGTGGCGCAAGCCTGGCCATCTGGCCGGCCGTCACAACCCGATTGAACGCCAGAAATAGGGAGAGGAGCGTCAGCAGGAGCAGCCCGTTAGCCATCCCATTTAAAATTGCCTCCGCGGTGATGTTGCCTCCTAGCAGCGGTATTTCTTCGGGCAGCGACAGAAGAACCGTCTGTCCGGCATGAACGAAAAGCGCAGCATAGAGGGCGGAAAATAGAAGAATGATGACCCCCACGCGCGCGAGCGGCAGCTCCAATTCACTGTCTGCGCGGGAGCAAGTCCAGTCGACGAGGCGCGAGACCAGCAGCAAAATGACGACGTACAACGGATTACGCCCCAGCACCGTCACGGCCGCAGCCGCAAGAACCCAGATCAGCCAGGCGCGCGTGTCAAAGAATTCTGACATCACACAATCGGCCTTACGCCATCTGTAGGTGCGGTTCGCGAACCGCCCATAAATCGCGAACTGCCCGTACCCTCGAAGGAAAACTGGAAGCGGTCCCGAAACCGCGTCAGGGCACGCACCGTGGGCATGCCCAGGAACAAGACCAGGGCCACGTTGCCACCGGCGCGTACCAGATCCCAGGCCAGCGACGTGACCAGGTAGAAGGCCATGTAATGGGCAACGCCGGTACGCAGCCCACCCCCGGCCTGCCAGCTTATGGACAGGTCACCGGCAAAAAACGGCCAGAAATAGAGATTCGTGATCAGCCCATACAACAGCCCCCAGAGACCGGCAAATACCGCCAGAAACAGCAACTCCAGCCGCGTGCTGCCCGGATGCGGCAGCAACCCGGCCGTGAATCCAACCCACGCCGACACGAACATTTGATAGGGCAACCAGGGACCAACGCCGCCCGTGATCAGGGCCGACACCAGCAGCGTGAACGAGCCCATGAGGAAGCCAAAACGGGCGCCAAACACGTAGCCCGCAAGAATAATCGGCACAAAAATCGGCGAGAATCCGCCCGGACCGGGAATTGCCGCTTCTAGAAAGCGCAGAACTGAGGCCACAGCGACCAGCATGCCCAGTGCCGCCACTAGTTTGGCGCTCGCCCTCTGGCCCTGCATGTCAATAAGCAGCGCAAGTAGACAAACCGCCAGCAACAGGGATGTCAACATGGGAGCCACCGCCGGCGCAAGCGCAGCTTCATCCGCCGTGGCGCCCTGGTCCAACGCAGGTAAGAAAAACGGGTAGGCAAATGCCGCGACGCCGATCACCGCGCCGAGTACGTAGAGAAGTCCCGAGGTCGCCTGGCGGGTCACCGTTGCCTCCGTGTGTACGCGGCGACCGCCATCACGGCGAGCAGCAATACCAAAAGCCCGAAAACGGCATAGGATGCCACGCGCGATGTCGGAATGCCCGTCTGCCCGCTGCCCGACTCCGTAGTCGTCGCAGACAGCGGCGTAACGGTCATGGGCCCTGCCGGCGTCGTCATAGCCACACTATCGGGTGTTGCGCCCTCAGCCACAGGCGTCGCAACAGGCTCCGCGATACAAACCTCCTCAAACGTCATCTCTGGCGGCGCAATTGCCTCGCTGACCGAACCTGCGCCCCACGACCAACCCTGGACGTCGCCATGCTGTACCTCGCTAAGCGACGGTCCGGCGACGGCATACTGCCACTGCCCATCGCGCAACAGCCAGTAGGACCAGTATTCACACGCGCCGCCCTGGCACTGGCAGAAGCAATTGTTGGCCGAGCAACCCAGTTCGGTTACACGGCAGACCGAGACGCCCATACCGACCTCTTCAACCTCCACGGCCAGGCCTGAACGCTGAAGCAGCTCGTAGCCCGTGATCTCCTCTTCGTCAAACGGGACGCAAAACGTCTCGACGCGATCCTCGCCGAAGCGTATCACGAGAGCGGCCCGGTTGTCTTGCTGCAGCGTGCCGATCGCCAATAGAAGCGCACCAATCCAGACGCCGGGTATCCATGCGTTTCGCGTTTGCGTCGTCACTTTCAACCGCTTCATGACTTAGTAACCCCGCCCATGTAATGAAAAACGGCCAGAACGATGAGTAACAGAACCAGCGCAATCACGATCCAGAAAAATACTGATCCCGGATCGCCGCTTTCAGGCGCCTCTCGTAGGGCCGCCGTTGGCGATGTATCGGGCGCAGTCGTGCCAATTGGCGCAGGTTCCTGAGTCGGTTCCGGTGTAGCTTCCGGGGTCGGTGTACTCTGTGCAGCCGTCGGCGATGGGAGGACCTCTGTTGCCTGCACCACCACTTCGGCAGTAGCCGTGGCCGTCACCTCGGCGGTAGGATCCGGCTGCAAGGCCTCGTCCATGCCAGCGGCTGAGCCCCACGGCGGCTCTTGCGACAGCAGGATAATGCCGTCCGTCGTTGCGAAAGGATCGTCGCCTTCGCCGAACAGATTAGGCCAACAGCCATTAGCTCCCTGCTGCGCCATCGCCAAATCGGCGCCATTGCGCAGCGTGCCGCTGGTTACAACGCTCCAACTGGGATCGTAGGGGTTTTCACCCGTGGCGCTCACGCCCTGCATTACCTCGGCGGTCGAATTCACGCTGGAGGGAAAGGCGAAGCCCCAGCCGCCGTCGGCCTGTTGCGTGGCATGCAGGTTGTCCAGCGCCTCTTCGATAGATCCTGTGGCTTCCTCGTTGTCCAACAAAGCCAGAACCTGCAGGCTGATTCCCGTGGCGTCCGGACTGCCCCAGCCGCCGTCATCACTCTGAGCAGACAACAGCCACTCCACCGCGGCCGGATCCACGTCCTGGTCTGCCGCAAGCAGACCCAGCATCGCTTCGGCGTGGCTAAATGGCCCAAAGCCGGTGTTGTCGTATTCCCCGGTCGGCGAAAGGTAGCGGGTCATGCTGATCGGCAGGTTCAGCCCGCCAAAATCGACCACGTCAGCTTCGGCAGCCGTAACGCCGCGCATCACCACGCCCACGCGCCCGCCGCGTCCCTCCTCTAAATAGGTTGGCGCCAGCGCTTCTAACGCGTCTAGTGGGCTGCCAACGTCGGTGGACCACTCCTCAGAAGTGATGTCCGCACCATAGAGCGCCAGCGCCCGAATAGCGCGGGCTGTACCCCCAGCGTTAGGCCCGGTTCCGGCAAACTCCTCCCAGCCGCCGCTCTGAGGATCCTGCATTGTCTCCAGGCAGGACACCGCGCGCCGCGCCGCCTCGAGCCGCGACGGAAGCGGGTACGGCCGGCCGGTCGAGGCCGGCAGCGCCTGCACCGTGGTGAAGAAGTCATCAGCCGCACCCTCTCCGAAGTCTGCCTGGAAAGCGCCGCTTTCACCCTGCCAGGCCAGCAACGCCGCCAGCGGCGACGTCCCATCTACGGCCCACTCGCCGTCCGGGCTATAAAAATCTTCGCCCAGCGCGCTCAGCGCCTGCACCGCCAGCGCCGTACTGTTGGCGCTTTCGGGCAGCCCCGGCGCGTATCCCCAACCGCCGCTTTCTAGCTGGTTTTCCATCAAAAACGCGCGAGCCGTCGTCAACGCCGTGCCGCTGACCGGTTCGCCCGCCGCGATCAGGGCCATCACAGCCATCCCCGTAGCGTCTACGTTGCCCATCGTGCCAAAGCCGTCATCCCACGACCCGTTTAACTCCCCATCCGGCGCCTGCGTGGCGAGCAGCCACTCGGTCGCCTGCACCGGAACGGCATCAGACACGGTGCTTTGCGCCAGGATAGCGAGCCCCTGTTCATACGGCGACACTGTGTTGTACTGGCCCGTAGGCGAGAGGTGCCGGGTGAGGCTGATCGTCAGGTCATGACCCGCGAAATTACGCGGATCGACTGCCGCTGCCGTCAGCGCCAGGATTAGCTTGCCATTCGCGCCACCACCCTCTGCCGCGTAAGCCGCGACGGCTTCGGGGCTGTTCTGCAGGAAGTCAATTGGCGATTGCTCGCGCCCAGGATATGGAGCCGCAACGTTGTAACCCGCGCTGGCCAACGCAAGAATGGCGTCGGCCGTTCCGCCGACGTCCGATGGCGCCTGCCCTGCACCGGTGCTGAACCCGGTATAGCCGCCATCTTCATTCTGATGCGCCACAACCAGCCACTCCGCGGCGGCGGCTACGGCGCTGCGCTGCCTCTCCGGTTGCACCTGGCTCGCGGCGTTCGCGTCGCGTAAGGCGACAAATAGAACTACGAGCAAAAAGCTCGCGACAACTGCTCCCCAGAGTAATCGTAAACCTCTCATCTTTCTTCCTCCTGCCAACGAATCGCGCGCGGAGTCGTGTCAGGAGTACCGTGGAGAGCAACAAAAAACCCGATGCTAAATGGCATCGGGTCGAGAATTGCTACCTGTAAGTAGTTCCCAACCCATTCCCACGCGGGCCGAAACTTACTCGAGGCGGGCGACCTGACTTAGAGATCTTGTCGCGCTAGCGCTTACATCGCAAGACCCCATCACAGTTGCGGGGACAGTACTGGACTCTCACCGCCGTGCGCAGTTCCGCACGGCGCGATCACCAGTTTCGCCATTATGCCTGGCCATCCGGGGTACCAGGCACCTTGAGCAAATTTTCGTAAATTGTTAAAGCTTAACTTAGCCGAGTGTAGCACAATTTTGGAAAATTGTGCAACGGCGACTCGGCCCGATCGAATCTTAGATCTACATAGGCGAATTTGACGTCAGAATATCGCTTGATATAATACGTATCTGTCGATGCGGGGTAGAGCAGAGGCAGCTCGTCGGGCTCATAACCCGGAGGTCGTCGGTTCGAATCCGACCCCCGCTATAATGCCCCAACCTTTATATTTGAGGTTGGGGCATTTTGTAACTTCACAACTGCGTTTCTCAGAGGGCATCGGGTACTGAAAATGCGGAGTTGTGGGCGCGATCATGCCCAGTTAGCGGGCGGCACATGAACAGTACGGTCGAGACCTTCTTTCTCGTAGGTGGCGTGCTGATACTCATCGGAGGTGCGCAACAGTCGTGTATGGCGTGGTTTAAGTCCGATTATTTCCAAACGACATACTTACGCTTTTGGCCGAAACCACGCCTTCACCTCTGGTTTATCAGAATCCTTGCTCCGCTGTTTTTCTTCGTCGGCCTATTCGTTACGATATTGATGTCACTTGTCGTCTTCCAGTAGCGTAGGGACCTTGTATAGTAGGCTCAATTGACATTTGGAGCACAATTAAGTAATCCTCGCCGCCTTCGCCTGCCCCACAATATCCTCAATCTGCCCCAGATGATCCGCGTCGTGCTTCAGGCCAAGCAAAAAGCGCTCCATGGCGCCGATGCGGCCGACGCCTTTATACGGGGAGTACACGTTCGCCAGGTCCGGCGTTTCGGGCCACATTTCAAGGCTGCCGAGGCGCATGCGGCGGCTCTCTTCCAGACGTTCGCGGCACTGGGCGATCGTCGTCACCG
>JAICPS010000746.1 GCA_025929715.1 Anaerolineae bacterium
ATGGCTGCCGACCCACTCGCTTTGCGCCAGCTGCAGAACCTGCGCCCGCTTGAGACCGCGTCTGGGCGAGAGGTCCAGGTCCTCCATGGTGGCCAGCAGCGGGAACTTGGCGGCGCGGATACGATGGTTCAGGCAGCGGCGCTGTTTATGGGGCAAGTAGGCGGTGCAGCGGGGGGTGTCGGGCATGGCGGTTTTGTGGTCGTGGTGAACGGCGCTGGCGGGCAAGAGAGTGCGAACGTTTGTTCTATGATAGCAGGGGGTGGGGAAGAAGCAAGCTATGAGCCTGTTTGTGGTACAATTTGCTTGAATGTCGCATATGGCACGGTTCGACCCGGATTTGCCGCTTGACCGCCGCCATGCCCTGGCCGGAAACGTTCCCTTACCAGAAAAAACGGAGGGCGCCGTTCTCTTCGCGGATATTGCCGGCTTTACGCCTCTGACGGCATCGCTGGCGCGCGACCTAGGCGCGCAGCGCGGCGCAGAAGAGCTGAACCGGCTGCTGACGGAAGTGTACACGGTGCTGATCAGTTGCACTCACGCCTTCCGGGGCAGTGTCATTCATTTCGGCGGTGACAGCATCACCTGTTGGTTTGACGATTGGCCGGTTGCCGGCGCGCCCGATTTGCCCGACGGTGCCGGCCGGGCTGTCGCCGCTGCCTTCGCCATGCAGACTGCGATGGCGCCATTCGGGACGATCCAGACGTTGACAGGGAGCACCGTCAGCGTGGGGCTCAAGGTGGCGATCACAGCCGGCGACGTTCGGCGTTTTCTCGTCGGGCAGGAAGAGGTCCAGTTGATCGAGGTTCTGGCCGGCCGGCTGCTTGACAGGATGGCGGCCGCCGAGGCAGCCGCTCGGCAAGGGGAAATCGTGGTGGGCGCCGAGGTGCTGGGGCGCTTTGGGCCGGCGCTGGTTGTGGAGGCGTGGCGCGGAGAACGTGGCGGGCAAGCGGGCCGTAGTGACTTTTTCGCCGTCGTGCGACGCAACGCCGAGGTGCCCGGCGCATGGCCGCCCGCGGCCCCCTGGCCGGAGACCGCGCTACCGATTGCCGCAGGTAGCGAGCGCTGGGTTCTAGCCGTGATCCGGCGGCGCATACGCGAGAGCGAAGATGCTTTTCTGGCAGAGCTGCGGCGGACGACATCTGTCTTCCTCAGTTTTGGCGGGCTGGACTATGACCAGGACCCGGAGGCCGGGAAGAAGCTCAACGATTACATCACGTGGGTTCAGACGGTGTTTTCGCGTTTCGAAGGGCATCTCTTGCAGGTGACGATTGGCGATAAGGGTAGTTACCTGTTGGGCGTTTTCGGCGCGCCTATCGCACACGAAGATGACCCGCTCCGCGCTGTGTCGGCGGCGCGGGCTTTGCTGGTCCCGGCGGAACGGCTGGAATTCATTACGCATACCCGGATCGGAATCAGCCAGGGCATCACCTACGTTGGCAACTACGGTTCGCCGAACCGCCTTACCCTTGGAGCACAAGGAAATGAAACCAATATCGCCGCGCGGCTGATGCAGCAGGCGGCGCCAGGCCAGATCGTGGTTTCGGCTCAGGTAGCGGACGCGACCCGCCACGCCTTTGCACTGGAAAGCCTGGACGCTGTCACTTTGAAAGGAGTTGCCCAGCCGCTTCCGGTTTTTGCCGTCGGGGGACGGCGCCGACGCCACATTGGCGACCAGCTCAAGGGCCGGGCACTGGCGCCCATTATCGGACGCAATGCCGAGAAG
>JAICPS010000690.1 GCA_025929715.1 Anaerolineae bacterium
GACATCTCACCCGGGCGCGATTGAGGTCCACGCCAATAACGGCCGCGTCGCCCTTCATGGGCCGATTCTGGAGCACCAGGTGGATGGCCTGCTCAACGCAGTTCGGTGGATACCTGGCGTTCACGAAGTGGACAATCAGCTTAGCGTGCACAAAACCCCTGGCAACGTACCGGGTCTTCAGGGCGGCGACGTTCCTCCCGGCTTGCGAGGAGACGACTCATGGCCGCCGGCAAAGCGGCTCGTCGTCGCTGTTTCCGGTGGTGCGCTGACTGGGGCGGGCCTCAAGCGGGGAGGCGTCTTGGGCAGCCTGGCCAGCGCACTTGGTCTCGCCACAATGGCGCGCGCCTTCTCCAATACGCGCGCCAAACGGATGGCCGGCGTGGACAGCGGCCATCGCGCCGTAGACATCCAGAAGACCATTAACGTGTATGCACCCGTCGAAGAAGTCTTCCACTTCTGGAATCACTTCGAAAACTTCCCCCGCTTCATGAATCACGTCAAGGAAGTCAAAGATCTAGGCAGCGACCGCTCGCACTGGGTGGTCAAGGGCCCGGCCGGCACGACCGTCTCCTGGGACGCTCGAGTTACAAATCGCGTGGACAACGAGGAGATTGCCTGGACCAGTGACGAAGCTACCCCGGTGCGGAATGCGGGGATTGTCCACTTCGCGCCAAACCAGCAAGGCGGCACGCAAGTCATGGTCCGCATGAGCTACAACCCTCCGGTAGGGGCCGCCGGCCATACCGCCGCCCACCTGCTCGGCTATGATCCCAAGAGCCTGATGGACGACGACCTGGTTCGGTTTAAGTCGCTGATCGAAGAGGGAAAGACGACGGCCAGCGGCCACGAAGTGAAGCGCGAGCACGTCTCCCGGTAACCTGATTTCGCAGGCTGCATCAACTTACCTATAATGCAGTGATGATTCAGGATGCGAAAAAACAGCGTTGGGCCGGCGCAGGATTGCAGGTCAATAGCACATACTTTGTCGCTGCAATCCTGCTGTTGGCCTTCGCTATTCGCATTCGCTGTCTCGACTGCCAGAGCCTGTGGCTGGACGAAGCTGCAAGCGCCTACTGGACTGGCGTCTCGCCGGACGAGCTGTTCCTGGATACGGCCGATAATCTGCACGTGCCCGGCTACTTTTTGGCGTTGCGCGCCTGGGTAGCGCTCGCCGGGATCAGCGCCTTCAGTCTACGTTACTTCTCTTTGATTGGCGGGCTGCTTCTCATTCCCGCTGCTTACTGGTTCGCAAGGCACGCGTTCGGCGGACGCGCGTCTGCCCTCCTGGCGGCACTAATCGCCGCTCTCAGCCCCGCCCATATCTACTATTCGCAAGAGACGCGCATGTACGCGCTCTTGCCAACGTTATATCTTTTCATGCTGGCGCTGGTCCTCTCCATCGCAAGGCAACCACGCCGGCTGCATTGGTTATTGTTGGCCATTGTAGAAGTGTTGGTG
This sequence comes from Anaerolineae bacterium, assembly GCA_025929715.1. Classification (GTDB taxonomy): domain Bacteria; phylum Chloroflexota; class Anaerolineae; order Promineifilales; family Promineifilaceae; genus JAAYYY01. Next base: position 1,459 of record JAICPS010000690.1, read on the forward strand.
CTTTATCTCCATCTTTTCGCCGGCCTGATGGTGATCGCCGTTAACCTGCTACTGGCTTTCGCCTTCATCCGTCGCCCACAGCCACGAAGTTATCTAATGCACTGGATAGGCAGCCAGGTTCTTGTTGCGCTGGCTCTGGCCCCCTGGCTCTGGTTTACCTGGCGCAGTGGAGGCGCGCTGCCCGCCAACCTTGGCGACACCAGCGGAGGCGTCGCGACCTTTGCCCTCGAGGCCTACCTGCAACAGGTCTGGAGCTTTCTAATCACGGGATTGACCGGCGTGCGCTCCTTCCTCGTCTACTGGTCCGTCCTCATTGCCGTGATACTACTCGCCGGAGTCGCGCTGTCTTATGCAACAACTTCACGACGACGGCGGCGTGCTCTTTTTGCCTCCTTCCTTGCTTTCGCGCTTCCGCTGCTGTTTGGCGCGCTCGTCTGGCTTTATAATCCCCTGACACACCCCCGCTACCTGCTCTTTCTGCTCGGCCCACTGGTCGTTCTGCTGGGTCAAGCCCTCGCGGCGCTGAGCGACCAACGCCGCATCGCCCCGGTCGCCGTTGCCGCCCTTGCATTGATAATCGTCACGGACATTGCCGCTTTGCACGCCGCTCAGATGGACGCCGGCCAACGGCGCTATGACGCCTCGGCGCTGGCTGAATCCATCGCCCGGCGCGGCGGACCTCGCGCCATCGTCCTCATGCCGCCCTTCGACCGCTCGCTTTTGTACTATGATCCAGCCCCGGTGCAGGCCGCCAACTGGCCGTTCGCCGGGGGGCAGCAGGACCAGCGCATCTC
>JAICPS010000219.1 GCA_025929715.1 Anaerolineae bacterium
ATCCCGACGTTGATCCTGGCGGGGGAGTTTGACCCGATCACCCCGCCCTCGTGGGGTGCAGCGGTGCAGGAAGCACTGCCGAACAGCACCTTTTTCACGTTTCCGGGTCTCGGCCATGGCGTGAGCGTCGCGGGAGCGTGCCCGCAAGGGGTGACGATGGCTTTTTTGGAAGATCCGGCGTCGGAACCAGATGCCGAGTGCATTGCCGAGCTGGCGGGGCCGGCATTTGTGACGCCGGGCAGCACGGCGGCGGTGGAGATGGCGCCGTTTACGACGGATCTGTTTGGGGCGGAACTGAGCGGCGTCGCGCCGGAAGGGTGGGAGGAGGTGTCGACGGGCATCTTCGTGCGCGAGCAGACGGCGCTGGATCAGACGGCGCTACTGCAGCAGGCGGCGCCCGGGATCGATTCGGAACAGTTCCTTGGGCTGCTCACGGAGCAACTGGGACTGGAGGAGAGCCTGCAGCCGTTAACAACGCAGGAGGTCGGCGGGCGGACGTGGACGCTCTATGCCTCGGAGGCGCAAGGAGCGCTGGTGGACATTGGACTGGCGGACGATGAGGGGATCACGTATGTGGTGCTGTTGTTCAGCCACGAGGAAGAGCGGGACGCGTTGTTTGAGTCGGTGTTTTTGGCAGCGTTGGAGGCGATTGAGGTGGAGGTTTAATCGACGTTGCGGCTGCGCGACTTGGCCTTCTAGGTGTGTAGCGCGCGCCGTGGAAAGAGAACCGTCCTTAATGACGCTGGTCTACAACTTGACTGTGAGATTAGGAGGCACCCGTGAGAGGAAGGGCTCCGCCTCCGCAGGCTCTTGGTTTGCTCTGGTTTTCGCCAACTGTTATAATGTTTAGCGTTATCGTCTTTCTGCTGATCAACTATGACTTGCATCGTCTTCAGGGGCCGCCATGGTATCGAAATGGCGGCGGCCCCAGCGCTCTCAGAACTTCCTGCATGACCGGCGGCTGGTCCAACGGCTTGTCCGGCAATTCCACCCTGCTCAAAACGATACTGTCCTAGAAATTGGTCCCGGCAACGGCATCATCACTCAAGAGCTGCTTGGGTTGGTGAGAGACGTCATTGCCGTAGAAATCGACTCTGCGCTGTGCCAGTTGCTGCTGCAAAAGTTTGACAGACAACCGGGACTGCTCCTCTTTAACGCCGACTTCCTAACCTTTCCTCTACCATCCACGCCCTATAGCGTCTTTGCCAATACCCCTTTTGCGATAGAAGGCGAACTGATTCGCAAACTGCTTGACGGCGAGAACCCGCCACGAGAAGCGCATTTGGTCGTCCGTCAGGATGCTGGCGAGCGTTGGGTCGGGCATCAAAAAGAAAGCTGCTTCTCGGTACTACGCAAGCCCTGGTTTGACATGGTCGTTAGCCACCGATTCAAGCGCGCAGATTTCCAACCCAAACCGCGGGTGAATGCCATTCTGATCACCGTCGTCAAGCGGGATACACCGCTCGTAGGCGAGTCGGAACGACCGCACTATAACCAGTTCATCCGACAGGGATTCGGCGGTGGCCGGAGGATCAACACCAATCTTCGACCATTTTTATCCAGCTCGCAGCTAAAAGGCTTCAGCCAGGAACACCAATTTTCCGACAAAGCTAAACCGACTGACCTTAGCTTCCACCAGTGGCTACAACTGTTTCAGTTATGGCAGGAGCTATCGTGAGTGTCTAAGCGGTGGTATGATTTCGCCGGACTTAGTCGCGGTTGACCACGGGTAAGTAGAGCCCGTAACCGACGATGGCGGCGCTGGCTTCGTCCATTGTCATGCCGATATAGTCCTCTGGCGGGCCGAGGCGGGCGAGCTCGGCGGCGATGGTCTGCTGGAGGGCGGGGCCGGCGACGGCGGAAAGCGCGTTCAGAAATTCGTCGGCGGCCTGGACCTGCGCCTCGGTGATGAGAGCGCTGGCGCCGTTGCCGTCGACAAGGGCCTGCAAATTGGGCTGCCATATTTCAAGCGCGTCGACGGCGTCGTCGCGCAGGGATTCGCCGGCGATGAGGTGGGCCAGGATTTCGGCGTTGTGGCTGTAGTAGAGGTCGGTGTAGCGCTGGCCGGTGGCAGATTGGGTCAGGATTTCATCGCGTACGCGGCGGAAGGTTTGCAGGTTGATGGTGGCCTGTCGAATGGTTGACAGCGGGTTGCCTGATGATTCTTCAGGCAGCTCGAAAAACGATAGGTACTCCACAGAGCAGCTGTAGTTGAGCCAGACTTCGTTGGGCGAGCCGATGTTGCCGACGAAGGCGTCGACGTCTCCGTCGCGGTCTATGTCGCCGAGGGCTACGTCCTGGCTGTTGCCGCTGCCCAGCGTGACGTCGCTGTCTATGAAGTTGCCGCCGCCGACGTTTACCCAGGCACGGTTCGGGGCGCCGTCGGGGAACGTAGCGAAGGCGTCGAGGTCGTCGTCGCCGTCGAGGTCGGCGAGTGACACCGCCGTGGCGCCAGAGGTCAGTATCTGGCCGCTGGGACGGAAGCTGCCGTCGCCGTTGCCGAACAGAACTGTGGCGCCGGTGAAGGCGTCGAGGGAGGCGTCGCCGTCGAGCAGGCCGAGGGCAACGGCGGTGAATGGCGGCAGGGCAGGCAAGAGCTGCGTAAAGGTGGGAATCGTGGGCGCCGCGTCGTTGAGCCAGACCTGGCTGCCGCTGGCGTCGGCGACAAAGGCGTCCTGGTAGCCGTCGTCGTTCAAGTCGCCCAAAACGACGTCGTAGCCTCTGTTAACATCTGTACCAAGATCCTGGCCGGTGCCGAAGAATTCGAAATCGGTTCCGGTCAACTGGTTGTTGTAGACGAAGTGTGGACGCTCGAAGTTGGCCAGAAAGGCGTCGGGGTCGCCGTCTTGGTTCAGGTCGGCAAGGGCGGCGGCGAGGCTGGGGAGCTGCGCGGTCGTCTGCCCACCGTCGGCAAAGACACCGCTGCCGTCGTTGATCCAGGCGCGGCCGCCGCCGGGATGGACGCCGCTGGCCCAGTTGGCGACGAAGGCGTCGAGGTCGCCGTCAAGGTCAATATCCGCCAGGGCGACGTCCTGGCTGGCGGCGTCGCCGAGAAGCTGGCCGCTGTTGCTGAAGTTGCCGGTAAGACCGCCCTGCAAACCGCCGTCGTTGAGAAAGAGTTCGTTGGGTGTGCCGCTGATCGTCTCGCCGTTGGCCAGAAAGACGTCCAGGTCGCCATCGCCGTCGAGATCGCCCAGCCCAACGCCGTTGGTGTGGCTGCTGATGTTGAACTGGTTGCTCTGCACGAAGTAGAATGCCCCGTCTTCTGGTAGTGGAGGGGGCGGCGGAGGCGGCTCGACATCCGTTTGATTGAGCCAGACTTTGTTGGGACCGCTGTTGGCGTCGAAGGCGTCCAGGTCTCCGTCGCCGTCCAGATCAGCCAGGGCTGCCCGGTAAGTGAAGGAGTTGCCCAGGTTGTCACCGCTAGCGGTAAAGGTGCGGTCGCCATTGTTCAGCCAGACCGCGCTGCCGATCTGAATGGAATAACGGGTTACATAAGCGTCCACGTCACCGTCGCCGTCCAGATCGCCCAGGGCGACGTCGGAGTTATTTTCGGTGTCCATGCCGGTTCCGGCCATGAAGGTGCCATCGCCATTATTCCACCAGACGAGGTTGGTTGTGGTCGTCGCGGAACCCGGGGTAATGTAAACGTCCAGGTAGCCATCGCCGTCGAGGTGCGCGAGCGCCACGCCGTTATTGACGCCGGGAGTGGGCAGCTCGGGACCGGGCACGAAGGGTTGATTTACGTCCTGCACGTTCCAATAAACCTGGCTGGTGGGAAAGGCAGGTCCCTCGCCGCCGACGACCAGGTCGAGGTCGCCGTCGTCGTCGAGGTCGCCCAGGGCCAGGTCGTAGGCCACAGGCTGGGTGATAACCGGTCCAGCCGTAAATGTCGCGTCGCCGTCATTCCACCAGACGCGCAGCTGCCCCTGTCCGGCGAAGACTAGGTCGGGGTAGGCGTCATCGTTCAGGTTGGCGGCCTTAACCAGAACGCTCTCGCCGCCGGCGAGCGTCTGCCCGGGCGCAAAGGCGCCGGTCGCGCCGCCCTGGTCGCCGCCCTGGTTGATCCAGATTTCGTCGTCGTTGGGAATGCTGCTGCCGCCGTTGGCAATGGCGGCGTCGAGATCGCCATCGCCTTCAAAATCTGCCAGAGCCACACTGCGGCTGTCGCCTTCGCCGGCGGCCTGTGGATCTTCGGCGAAGGCGGCTTCGCCATCGTTGAGCCAGATGATGTTGCTCTCGGCGACGCCGCTCGCGCCCTGGACGACAAAGGCGTCTGTGTCGCCGTCGCCATCCAGGTCGCCAAGGGCTACGTCGCGACTCCAATTGCCGCGGATGCTAACCAGTTCCTGCCCGCTGTCGGCGAAGATAGCGAGCCCGCCAGCGGGTGACTGTGCCTGAGCCGGGCCATGAGTCGTTCCTGCTCCAAGTAACAACGGGAAGGTCAGAAGAAAGGCGATTAGATTAACAATCGTTGGACGTGACATGATTTACTCCTCTTTAGTGTGGATTGACCAGGACCCAGATCAATCCCTCCTCACTCACGTTCAGGTCCTGCAAGGCGATACCTATGCCTGGGGAATCTTCGGCCAGGCGCACGCCTTCGATTTCAATCGTCTGCAGCCGCCGGGCAATGCCCTCGCCGGTCACGGCAAGGCGCTCGCCAGCCATAATGGGTGTCTCCGCTGTGCTGGCCCACACCTGCGCCAGACCGTAAATGATAATGGTGACGTAGTCACCGGGCGCAGCCGGACCCTCTCGCGGCAGCAACCGTACCTGCTCGCCATCCTCGTTTTCCAGTTCCGCGCGGCCGGCCACCACGCCGATCAGGCTCTCGCCCATGCTAGCCGGACCTACTTCCATCAGTACAGGCACGCCGGTCAGCTCCAGGGAAGGCGCCACCGCTGCCCGGAGCGAAACAATTGTCGCGGGGGCCAGCGGCTTCTGGCTGGTGTTGACGCCGAAGGTAGTCAGCGTGCAGCCACTACACGAGCCGGTGATTTGAACGTTTCCGTTGAAGTAGGCGGCCAGGTCGGTGGCCTGGTTGACCTCCAGACCGTCGTCGCCGGCCGATACCACGCTGATGCCATCCATATCGGCGCGGCCTACAAACAAGCCATTCCCTTCGGCGCCCTCGACTTCAAAGCCACTTCTGATAGCCGCGCCGGAAAAAATGGTCGTAGTAGGATTACCCGCTCTGACAACGCGCATCCCGTCGTATTCGGCCGCAGCGACGAGTAGACCGTCCGCTCCGGATGATCCGATGTACACGCCGTGCCAGTCGGATCGGCCGACAAACAGACCGTAGCCTTCGGATCCGGCAACCTGAAAGCCGGTGTTGAGACCGGTATGATTTGACGAACTGGGGCTGCCTGCCTGGTAAACGTAGACGCCATGTTGACCAGCGGAGACGACGCCAAAGCCTGCGCCGGCAGCGTCAGAAACGAGGACGCCAGAAGTCCCCGCCGAGCCAACGCGTAGGCCATTGCCCGAGACCAAATCCACGACAAGGCCGTCACCGCCGTTGTTAGCCAGGTTTAGGATGCCGGCCGAGGCCGTTCCGGAAATGGTTGCACCAGGGCGCAGGCTGAGGGCGTGTGGGCTAGCCGTCAGTGGCTGGCGGGGCGTTAGCGTCGTGAACTCGCCTTGTGCGGCCGGGCAGCGAACGGCAATTTCCAGCCAGCGCGCCGCTCCGTCGAAAGCCGTCTCGCCAAATTGGGCGGCTTCGTTTAGCTGAACCGTGAAGCGGCCCTGGCTGACCATGACGTCCGCCTCTATCTCCGTGGCTCCTAACCGGTTGGCATTCGACTCGGCATCGTACAGCGCAAAAGTGAGGTCGCACGAGCCCTCCACCGGGATGGCGTTCTCTTGCAGGTAGCCCTGATAGGTAATGCCGCTATTAAGATCTGAGGCGCCGCCCGGCGGGGAATGCGGCGGCCGGGCGGTGGCAGGCGTCGCGCCGGCAATTCGGAGGAAGGCCAATAACAGGCTAAGCAGTAAGGTAGAGGCTGTGCTTAACTGGCGCGGAGTCATGTTACCCTCGTCGTATCGATCGACAAAGTTACAATTATGTCCTACGGAGGACCGCCCATTGTCACGGGCAGGTAAACGTCATAGTAAGAGTCAGGCAAAGGCGCTGGCGGGTCAAAGTTCCAATAACCGCCGGTGAGGCGATAGACGCCGCCACTGAGCGTAGCACCGGCTTCTGGCTGGCCGATGGCGCCATCGAGCGTATAGCCCTGGCCACCGCTCGCGCCCCCGCCGCCGTCAACCGTCCACCAGTCCAATGAAAAGTTGTTGGGCGCAGCGCCGGCCGCCAGGCTAAGGACGGCCAAGCAGATGACCATGAGAAGCAGGAGTCGTTTCATCCTAAATGTCCTTTTGACCATTCTCGTCACTTGCCGACCCATACCCAGATGAGACCTTCCTTGCCGGCCGGGAGCTCCTGGAGGGCAATGCCCACGCTGGGAGCGCCTTCGGCGACCACAATGCCGTCTAGCTCTCGCGTCTGCAACAGTCGCGCGGCGCCGTTCTGGCCGGCGGTAACTCCCGAGCCGGCAACGATAGCTGCTTCGCCAGCCGTCGCCTGAACCTGTGCGAGGCCGTACATGATGATCGTGACGTAATCGCCGGGCGCGGCAGGACCCTCGCGAGGTACCAGATGTGCATCAACGTTTTCGCTGCCTGTATTCAGTTCGGCGCGGCCCGCGACAACGCCCACCACGGGCTGGCTAGAGGCAGCCGGTGCGACCTCCATCACGATTGGAACGCCTGCCAGATCCACGACCGGTGCGTATGCCGCTTGCAGGGAGACGATGATCCCGGGGAGAAGCGGCTGATCGCTGCCATTAACGCCGAATGCCGCCAGCGTGCAGCCGGTGCACGCGCCGGTAATTTCGACGTCTCCGTTGAAGAACGCGGCCAGGTCTGCCGCCTGATTGACGAAAATGCCATCCGCGCCGGCCGACTGTACATGAACGCCTGCAAGGTCTGCGTGGCCCACGTGGAGACCGTTTCCTTCGGCGCCGGCCACGTCGAAGCCGTTGGGATCTGCGGAATTTATCGTCGCACTGGGGCTGCCCGCGTTTATCACGCGAACACCGTCAAAGCCAGCCGAGCCTACAAGCAGGCCGTTGCCACCGGCGGATCCCACGTATACACCTTGCTGCGCTGCCGTTTCGACGCGTACGCCCGTCATTCCGGCCGAGTTCACGAAGACGCCATCCCAACCGGTCGACTGGACGGACACACCATGCCAGCCGGCGGAAGGTACGTTAAGGCCGTTGGTGCTGGCGTTGGTCAGATTCAGACTACCGCAGACAAAGACGCCGCAAGGAACGGTACCGGAAATGACGGCGCCCGGGCGCAGGCTCAAGGCGTAAGGCGTGGCAGTTAGAGGCTGGCGCGGAGCC
>JAICPS010000359.1 GCA_025929715.1 Anaerolineae bacterium
AAATTAGACATACCTAAAATAATATGGAAAAGCGAGCCTTTGTCAAGAGGTGGCCTGGGAGTGGTGGGGTCATTTCACACCAAATACGGGGGATTTCCCCCATGATGCTCATTGCCTTTCTCGATTAGCATAAGTGGAACAACCCCGAGGTGACCAGCACCTTAGAAGTGCCGGTCAAGTGCAGAAAGGTCAAGTAATGGCAACTCCTTACGTATCGCAACACAGCAGAGCACACCAGTCGAGTGCGGAAGATTGGCGTGACGATCTCGATGTGCTGCGCCATACAGACCAGGGCGATTTACTCGTTCTAGGCGACGGCGGCGAAAGTCCAGAGTTCCAAACCGACTCGGTTTACAAAAGGAATCACGGCATCGCCCAGTTGGCCAGGACAATTGTCGATGCTGCTTACACGGTGCTCGTCCCCCAAAAGCCGATGACTCGCGAGGAATTGCGGCAAGTGCTTGAAAAACACCGGCTGCAAGAAGCGCGGACCTGGATTTATGGTTCCGTGCTGCCGCGCGCGCTGCTCAACCGCTCGCTTAAGATTCAGGTACACCTACCCCTTCCCGGAGACCGCACGCCGGATTGGTTTGACGTTCGCTTCGCCGAAAAGTTAGATCCCATCACGCTGCCCGGATATAGCTGCTTCACCACAGAAAAACTTGATAATGCGAGCATGTTGCTCCTGGACGAATATGAAGACATCCGCCTTAAGGACCCCGGCGCGGCGAGCGGTGAAGAACAGACCGTCATCCGTCATCGAGCGGGTCTGGACCGCTTTTTAGACGAGATGGGTGAGAAGTATCAGGATCAGGGAGGATTCGAAAGTTATCTGAATGAATACGGCTACGTCGTCGAGGCCAATCTACGGGATCTGGAATCATGGAGCTATACGCTGACGATCACCCCGGGGCACTCGTTCACTTCGATTGGCCGGCTCGTGGAGTCGACCGTCGAGCAGCCGGACGGTTCGAACCTGATAGAATATGGTGGGACGTCGGTCGTAACCATATTGGGCCGATCGCAACGCTTTGGCGAGATCGATCTACCGCCACAAATTGCAATTGACGATCCGTTACGTGTAGGCGAAGACCAGCTTTCCCTTACTGTGGATGACGCCGTGATAAGAGTTGCAGAACGATACATCGAGGCCTTAAACGATTGGGAACAAGATGGCATCGTGCGCACCCGCGCTAACGTGGATGTGTTAAAAGGAACCCTCGTCCACAGAAATGGCCGGCAGGAAGGCGTGGTGGCCGCGGTGGAAGATTCGGCGCGGGCCGGAGGAGCGTCCCCGGCCGAACTGCTGGCTGCGCGCCACTTGCTTGCTTCCAATGATTGTGATTATGTAGTGATCAGCAGCCGGCACGTATTCGACGCGGATGACTGCGCCGCATATAGAAAGCACGTGGCGCAATCTGCAAACGGCCTGATTTTGTGGGATGGCGTGGATGCCAGTTGGGGAGATAAGTACGTGATGTTTTGCACCTTTTGATGTTTTGCCATGCATAATGATGATTTAGTTACGTTTACGACGAGACTTCTCGAATTACAGTCATTCGACCGGGAGAACAGCCGCGTTCCCGAGCTCATTGCCGACACCCTGCGCACGTATGGGGCGGAACCGGCTATTCTGGAAAGGAACGGCATCAGGAACGTCGTCGCCTGTACGTCAGACGAGCGCTGCCTGGTGCTCAACGGTCATTGGGACACCGTTCTGCCCAGCGAGGTCTTCGAACGAGAGGTGCTTAGCGCGAAAGTTGAGGGGGAGACGCTGTGGGGCCTAGGCGCCTGTGACATGAAGAGCGGCGTCGCGGCCCAGTGCGCGGCCTTTATCACCTGCCTGCGCCGGGGAATACCCGGCGTCGTTCTTTCTGTGGTCGGCGACGAAGAGCTGGGCGGCCTAAACGGGACCGGTTTCCTGGTCGAAGAAGGGTACAGCGCCCCTTACGTTATCCTGGGTGAGCCGACGAGCTTGCGACTTTCACTGGGTCAAAAAGGGGGTTTGCAGGTCAGAGTGCGAAGCAGAGGCAGACTCGCTCACGGCGCCTATCCCCATCGCGGAGAAAATGCCATCCTTAACATGGTTCGTTTCTTTGATAAACTGTTAGCAAAATATCCCATCCCCGAAAGCGGCGCTGCCAGCAGCGAGGTCTTTGGCCAGACAACGGCTTCAATCGGCGTCATTCGAGGTGGAGAATCGGTAAACGTCGTGCCCGATCGCTGCGAGGCCAACATCGACATGCGGATTCCGCCGCATGTCGCCGTCGAGGAAGTGCAGGATACGCTGCGGCAGATGGCGGAAGATATCGGCGCCAGGATTGAATTCAATTTCCTCGGCTATGGTTGGCAGCTTGACAAGGCGGGCAGAATCTTCGAGGTCAGCAAAGCGGCCGTAGAAGAGGTGACCGGGGAACTGGCCGACTTCGTGCAAAAGATGGGCACGAATGACGGCAAATATTACGTCTTTCACGGCGCCCAGATAACCAACGTCGGCCCCGGCGACAACAAACTGTCGCACACCGCGCACGAGCGCGTGCCGCTGCGCCAGCTCTTCCAGGCCCGCGACATCTACGTGCGCATGGCGGAGATGCTGGCGGCGTAGAAAATCGGCGGGTGACTAGTTTGCAGGTTTGCAAGTGGGCAGCTGCAATTCTTGGCGCCACTGCCATCATCCTCTACACTTTATCCCATGGGTATCGCTGCTGACATCGCCATCATTATCGTCGGCGCCCTCGTGGGCGGACTCGTGGCGCAGCGGTTGCGCCAGCCGCTGATCCTCGGCTACATCGTCGCCGGCATCATCCTTGGTCCCTACACCGGGGGCCTGACCGTCAGCAACGTTCACGACATTGAGCTGCTGGCCGAGATCGGCGTGGCGCTGCTGCTTTTTGCGCTGGGCATCGAGTTCTCCTTCAAGGAACTACAGCCCGTACGCAAAGTTGCGCTCATTGGCACACCGCTGCAAATCGCGCTCAGCATCCTGCTGGGCATCGGTATTGGCCGCGTGTTTGGCTGGAGCTGGTTCCTGTCCGTTTGGTTTGGCGCCCTCATCTCGCTGTCCAGCACCATGGTCCTCCTGAAGACGCTGATGGGCCAGGGCCGCATGGGCACCCTTTCAAGCCGCATCATGATCGGCATGCTCATCGTGCAGGATCTGGCTGTGGTGCCGATGATGATCATCCTTCCCGAGTTAAGCGATCTGGAGTCCGGGCTTGCCGCGCTCGGCACGGCCGTCCTGCGCGCTGCCATCTTCCTTGCCGCTATGTTCTTCGCCGGCACGCGCCTCGTGCCGCGCCTGATGGGCTACGTCGCCGGTTGGAACTCCCGGGAGCTCTTTTTGCTCGCCGTCACCGCCATCGGGCTCGGCGTGGGCTATGCGACCTACCTCTTCGGTCTCTCCTTCGCTTTTGGCGCGTTTGTGGCCGGCATGGTGCTCAGCGAATCGGATCACAGTCACCAGGCGCTCAGCGACATCCTGCCGTTACGCGACCTCTTCAGCCTTCTCTTTTTCGTCTCGGTGGGCATGCTGCTCGATCCCGTCTTCTTCCTTGAAAACATCGGCATGGTGCTGCTGATCGTCCTGGTAGTCAGCGTGGGCAAAGCCATCATCTTTGGCGGCGTCGCGACGCTTTTCGGCTACGGCAACGTCATTCCCCTTGCCGTTGGCCTGGGCCTCTTCCAGGTCGGCGAGTTTTCTTTCGTGCTGGCCCGCGTGGGGCTCGACAGCGGATCGATTAGCGCCGACCTCTACTCGCTCATCCTTTCGGTCGCCATCCTCACCATGCTCTTTACGCCCCTGGCCGCCCGCATGGTGGAACCGCTCTACAGGCTGCGCCAGCGTTGGTTCGAATTCGACCTTTTGGACACCGTCAATCTTCCGCGAGAGGGTCTGGTAGGGCACGTCGTCATCGTCGGCTTCGGCCGCGTCGGCGAATTCGTTGCCGGCATTTTGCAGCGGCTGGGTCAGCACTTTGTCGTCATCGAGCTAGACCAGCGGCGTATGGAGCGCGCCAAAGAGGCCGGTTACCCTGTCATCTACGGCGACGCCACTCAGCAACTCGTCCTGGAGGCGGCGCGCCTCACCGAGAGCAGGCTCTGTCTGGTCACCGTTCCCGCCATCAGCGTCACCAACGCCGTCGTCGCCGGCGTGCGCCGGATCTGTCCCGAGCTGCACGTCGTGGCCCGCGTTGAAAGCATGGACCAGCTGCGAGAATTGCAGCAGCTGGGCGTTTACGAGGTCGTCCAACCCGAGTCCGAAGCCGGACTCGAAATCACCCGCCAGGCGCTCCTGCATCTGGACGTCCCTTCCCCTGAGATCCAGCGCTTCGTGGACGGCGTGCGACGGGAGCTTTACGCTCCCCTATACGAAGAACATGACGACTACGGCGTGATGACCCGCCTGCAAACGGCGCAGCAGTTGACCCAACTGCACTGGGTACCGCTCCCGCCGCATAGCCCGCTCGTCGACCGAACGATAGGCGAAAGTCGCATTCGCAGCCGTAGTGGTGTGTCGGTCGTCGCCATCTTGCGCAACGAGGAGCTCATCCCCAACCCCACCCCATCGCAGCGGCTAGAAGCCGGCGATTTCGTCGCCGTCATGGGCAACCAGCACGAGTTGCCGGCCTTTGAGCGGTTGGTACTGGAAGAGCGGGTAGACGCCCCAATCTCCAATCTCTAATCCCGCCTGAACGAAGTCCGGGAATAGGAAAAATAAAATAATGAAAACAGTCTCCAGCCTACTCCTCTTTGTCGCCCTTTCCGCCATCGTCGTCGCTTGCGGCGAGGGAGCGCCGCCGACGCCCGCCACCGTCGCCGAGCTGTGCGACATGGAACCTAACACTGTGGTTTCCGTAACGGGCAACGTCAGCCTGCCCACCTTCCTGACCTGCCAGGAAGGCGAGTGCCGCGTCAACTTTGGCGATGGTGAGAGCGGGATAATGGCCACGATCCGCGCCAGCGACGATCCAAGCTCCAACATGATGCAATATCCGCCCGAGCAATACACGCCGGACGACTTGCGCCTGGTGCTGGACAATGGCATCAGCGCCGATCGCTTCACCACGGTCTCGGTCACCGGCCGCGTTGAGAAGC
>JAICPS010000453.1 GCA_025929715.1 Anaerolineae bacterium
GGGTAAATCGATGAATCGGATTGTAGCCCACATGTGCTAACGCGCCAAAAGCCGCGCTTTTCCAGCCGCCCGGCACTTTTGAAGTGCCGGCCACTTCCTCCAGGCGCCACGTCGGTTAACGCGAGCTCGTCTCTGTAATCACACTGCCGGCGTCGATGGCGCTCCCGTCTGCGGTGCCCACCTCCACAATTGTTTCCGGGGAAAAGAGGCCAATGCGGCCCCGTTCGTCCAGCGCAGCCAGGCTTACGTTGTAAACTTGCCCGGCATTGAGGCCGGCGATGGCTACGTTGCCGGCTTCGGCGGCGCTCACGAAGCGCATTTCCGCGTCATAGCTGCCTAGAGGGCGGGCCATCACTGCGTAGCCCGCGGCCCGGTCATCCCTGGGCCACGTTAGTAGATAACTGCCGGGATTGGCCATGGGCGCCACAGTTGGCGGCGGCGGCGCCGGTGGCGTGCCGGCCATGTTGGCCAGCGCGGCGACGTTCAGGCGCGTGACCTGCACGAGGTATTCATAATCCAGCTTGTCCGATGTGTCTGCCGCGTTATGCTGGGCGCCCACGTCTTCGACGGATTCCGTCAGGCGCACGGCGGGAACACCGGCGCTTTGAAACTCGCGCTGGTCGCCGTAGCGGCCGTCGCGATCCGGCGCCTGCTGAATCTCTATCGTGAACATCGGGGAGTACATGCCCGCAATCACACCGAGGTATCGCGCCAGCTGGATGGCCGGGGAGTTTTCGGGCCCCGGCGCAAAGACGCGCAGGGATTGTGGGATGCCCGGACGGCCGCCGACGATATCATTGTTGATCGCTGCGTCGATTATTCTGCCGTCAAGCATTAGATCCTGTACGAAATGATGGCTGCCAAAGGTACCCTGCTCTTCTGCAGCCATAAACGCAAAGACGATCGTTTGGTCCCACGTGCGCGCGCTGAGCAGGCGCGCCGCTTCCATCAATACTGCCACGCCCGAGGCATTGTCGTTAGCGCCGGGCGCCTGACCCTCGCCGTCGTCCGGGTTCTCGTTTCGCGAATCGTAGTGGGCCATAATTACGATTATACCGGGATGGCTCCCTTCGCCCGGCAATGTCGCGATGATGTTTTGCTGCGTTGTAGGCACACCAGCAAAGGTCAGTGGAAACTCGTCTATTCTGACCTCCAGCCGCTCTGCACCGATCCGGGTCAGCTCGTCGAATATCCACTGTCGTGCAGCGCCAATACCAAACGTAGCCGGCTCTGTCGGGCTAAGCGTGTGGCGAGTGCCAAAGCTCTCAAGCGCCCGTACGTACGCAAACAGATTTTGGCGCGAAATGTTGTTTAGAAGGGCTGCAATGTCAGGATCGACGTTGAAGCCAACGCTGCCGATCTCGGGCGTGCCTTGCGCAAGCGCGTCGAAATCAACAGAGTCCCCGTCCGGTGTTGGCGGTGGTGGCATGGTGGGTACGATGGGTTGTGGCGGTGGCTCCAACAACGCACAGCCGCTACTCAACATCACCAAAGCAGTCAGGACTAACATGCTGCGGAAAACGCGCACGATGATACTCCGCAAGATAGTCGGGAAGGCTTTATCTAGACAGTTTCTCTTCGCCGTCGGCACGCTTTGGTTGTAAGAACGTGCTTAGAATATCGACCGGGATGGGGAAAATCGTCGTCGTGTTTTGTTCTACCCCGATATCTAAGAGCGTTTGCAGGTAACGCAAGGTCATCGCGCCAGGCTCACGCGCCATAAGTCCGGCGGCTTCGGCTAACTGTCCCGCAGCCTGCAGCTCACCTTCGGCGTGAATGATCTTGGCCCGGCGTTCCCGTTCGGCTTCAGCCTGTCGCGCCATGGCGCGAACCATCGATGGGTTCAGCTCGACGTCTTTCACTTCTACGATGCTGGCCTTGATGCCCCACGGTTCTGTGGCCTCGTCTATGATCTGCTGCAGCCTGTCGTTCACCATCTCTCGTTCTGACAGAAGCTGGTCAAGGGTCGACTGCCCGATGACATTGCGCAGCGTCGTCTGCGCAATCTGCCACGTCGCTCGGTTAAAATCTTCCACTTCGATAACCGAGGAAACGGGATCAACGACTCGAAAATAGACCACCGCATTCACGCGCACGGTCACGTTGTCGGCGGAAATAGCTTCTTGCGCCGGTATGTCTAGCGTGATCGTGCGCAGGTCAACCTTCTGCATCCGGTCGATCAAAGGAATGATGAGAAACAGGCCCGGCCCTTTGGCTCCCTGGACGCGTCCGAGGCGAAAAATAACCCCGCGCTCATATTCCTGCACGACGCGCACGGCCGCGCTGATAAATCCTGCGACGATGACCCCTATAACAAAGATGACGGGAAGAATGCCCGTCAGCAAATTATCCATAGCCCTTCTCCTGAAAACTAGCGCGCTTCTAATTCGGACGCGGTTACTCGCGCCCGGAGCCGCGAAGGCGGATCAGCACTCGATCATCTCTATTATAACGGGCACTCAAGATAAACGGTATACGTTATACGCCGTTCGATTTGCGGTCAGAATTCCGCGCCGGGCTCGTTTTCGTCCTTAACTGCTTCCCACACCATGCGATAGTGGCTGCCGTCCATTAGCTCCACGCTATTTCCGGCCGGATCACGGAAATAAACCGACTGTGTTCCCTGGGGCCAGATCTGTTCGTGCTCAACGGTAATGCCATGATCAATCAGGCGCTGGCGCCATGAAGTTAATTCCTGCTCCGGCACAGCCAGCGCCACATGGCCGGCTCCGTCCGCGCCATGCGATGGAATCATAGATTCGCGATTGCGCAACTTCTGCCGGTCAAACAAAATCAGCGTCGAATCGGGACCAGTCTGTAGAAAACTTGCATCGGGAAATGACGCTGTTAACGGCAGCTGCAGAACGTCCCTATAAAATTGGGTCGCCTCCGATAGATCGTCGACGTATAGTACAGCCTCTGCGATGCGTAAGATCTGCGTCATACTCGTTACCTCCTGATCTGAAGCTTAGACAGCTTGCCTGTGCGCCGGCACGTCGGCCGGCAGCCTACGTTAAAATGTCGCCGCTCTCAAGCGCCTTATGTGCTTCGGTCCCGTGCGGCAGCAGCCTCCCAACAACGTGGCGCCGGCTAGGCGCCATGAGCGGCTTTGTTCGGCAAAATCCTCGGGAATCGAGTGTCCGATCCACCGCTTGCCCTCCGCATCATACGTTTCGCCGGAATTGGGATAGACGATGATCGGTTTTTGCGTAGCGCGGCGCGCCTCGCGCACGAGCTCCCTGATGAAACGGGGCGCCGTACAGTTAATTCCCACCGCGACTACCTGCGGAACGCGATCTAGCGGAGCAATGCAATCTACAAGCGGCGTGCCGTCGCCGATATGCTGCCCGTCCTGGCAACAAAAGCTAAACCATGCGGAGATTCCTGGCGTCTCCACCAACAGGCGCTGCAACACGCTCGCCTCTACGATCGATGGAATTGTCTCACAGGCCATCACGTCAGGGGCGCAGTCGACGAGAAGCTGCCAGCGTCGTCTATGAAAGTCCACCAATGCTTCCTCATCAAGGGCATAATTGCCCCGATATTCGCTGCCATCGGCCAGGTACGCTCCGTACGGCCCAACACTGGCAGCCACAAGGGGGCGGAGGCGGCGCTCATGATTCGCCGGATTGGACCAGAATTCGTCTCGCGCCTCCTGCGCCAACAAGACCGATCGCTGCAGAAGCGTCACCGATTCATTTTCAGTGAAACCCTTGCTCAAAAATCCTTGAATCGTCGCCTGGTAGCTGGCGCTGATAATGCAGTCAGCGCCAGCCTCAAGGTAGTCCAAATGAACTTCTTTGATCGCCTGCGGCGCATCGGCCAGCAGCCGCGCCGACCATAAGGAATCGCTCAAGTTATAACCACGCGCTTCTAGCTCGGTAGCCAGACCGCCGTCAAGGATCAGGGTCCCTTGTTTTTTCAGGAATGGGTCTATGGGGCTTTGCATCATAAACCTTCAGTACCCGCGCTGTTTGCTAACCGAGACCCACGGGTTGCGAGTGCTTGCGCGGGAAA
>JAICPS010000488.1 GCA_025929715.1 Anaerolineae bacterium
CTGGCAAGCCTTGGACGGATGCTCACTGCGACGGCAGGTATGTCTTTAGTCATCATCCTCGTCCGCGAGCTAATTGACCGCGGCATACTTGATGGCGCCGTCGATGCACTGACACAATTGCTTGGCGGGTTGTTTGCTCCTTCCGACGCTGCTTCACTCCTCTACCTGGTTATCGGAAGCCTTACCGGAGCGGCCACCTACATTGCGTTAAATCTGCTGCTGGGCGGCCGGGAACTACCTACGCTCGTACGCATCATCCGTCCTCAGCCGGTCTGACCAGTCCGACTCGCACATTGGTTGCGAATCGGTAATAGGTCAATTCGTATAATTGAACGGTTGTTCATTTTTGAAAAGTCAACCTTGACATCTCAGAACGTTTGTGCTAAGATCTTCTTTGTTGAACGTTAACCAGATTGTTGATATTCGCGTTATTCTCTGCAAGTTGGGAGCCTGAACATTGGTCGCAAGTTGTCGGGTTCCCCTATCCCATCCGCGGCATCTATACAAATTAAGGAGAAAATCATGGCGAGTAGTAACGGCCGCGAGGCCACCCTGGAACGGACATTGAGTTCACTGACCAAGCGCTTCGGTGAGGGCGCTATTATGCGCCTCGGCGATGCACATTTAAACGTTGAGTCGATCCCCACGGGTTCGTTGTCGTTGGACATCGCGTTGGGGGTAGGCGGTGTCCCACGGGGGCGGGTCATCGAAATCTACGGACCCGAATCCTCGGGCAAGACCACCTTTGCGCAGCACGTCATCGCCGAAGCGCAGAAACGGGGCGGCATCTGCGCCTTCGTCGATATGGAGCACGCCCTGGACCCCACCTACGCCGCGCGCTGCGGCGTGGACGTGGACAACCTCTACGTGGCCCAGCCCGACACCGGCGAGCAGGCCCTGGAAATCGCCGAAGCCCTCATCCGTTCCGGCACCATGGACGTCGTCGTCGTCGACTCCGTGGCCGCGCTTGTGCCCCGCGCCGAAATCGAAGGCGAGATGGGCGACTCGCACATGGGCTTGCAGGCGCGCCTCATGTCCCAGGCCCTGCGCAAGCTCTCCGGCGTCATCAAGCAGACCAACACCGTGGTCATCTTCACCAACCAGCTGCGCATGAAAATCGGCGTCATGTTTGGCAATCCCGAGACCACCAGCGGCGGCAACGCGCTCAAGTTCTATGCCTCCGTGCGCCTGGACATCCGCCGCATTCAGGCCATCAAGGATGGCGGCGACGTGGTCGGCAACCGCACCCGCGTCAAGGTCAAGAAGAACAAGGTCGCCCCGCCTTTTACCGAAGCGGAGTTCGACATCATGTACAACGAAGGCATCTCCAAAGTCGGCGACGTCCTGGACCTGGGCGTCGCCTACGACATCCTCGAGAAGCGCGGCGCTTACTACCGCTATGGCGAACTCCTCCTCGGCCAGGGCCGCGAGAATGCAAAGGATTTCTTGCGCGATAACCCGCCCCTAGCGGACGAAATTGAAACCAAAATTCGCCGTGGAGCCGGACTGCCTGTCCGAGATCCCGGCTTTGAAACAGTACTAGATGGTATTGCCGGCTGAAACGGATGCCGGGAAAAACAATTGCGATAACATACATTGCGGCATTGACAGCGACAGATGAATCTTTTTGGAAACGGACAGTTCGATAAAGTAATCAGTTTTCGTACAATTCCGATCCTGGCATGGGCCCCGCTCTGCCAGGAGTTAACGAGAGTGACGCAACAAAGGTCAAAAGCCCCCTGTGGACTAGCCTCCTTTGGAGGCCGTTATATTCTCCGGGGCGGTATTGCATTGATCTGGACATGGGAGAAGTAGGCTACCGGGCATAGTTTCTGGCCATCCTCGTCTCCCGTGTGGCGCGTGCTGCTCTATCGCTGTTAAAAACAAAAATCACCTCTTCTCTGCCGCGGTAAGGTGTTGCCGCGGCTTTTTGTGTTTAATTTGGCTATGCGAAACATTACGGCGCTCGAGCAACAGAAACGAAATAAAGATCGCGTCAGTGTCTTTCTTGACGGCGAATTTGCCTTTGGCCTGACGCTAGAAGCTGCCGCTGGATTGCGTGTCGGCCAGGAGCTGAGTGACGAAGCGATTGCCCAACTGCAAGATCGCGAGACCCTGATACAGGCACGGCAGAGCGCCTTCCACTACATTTCCTTCCGCCCACGTAGCATTGTCGAGGTTCGACGTAACCTCTTGGGTAAGGAATACGACGAAGTAATTGTAGACGCAGTCATTGCGGATCTTATCGAACGAAATTACCTAGACGACGAGGAGTTTGCGACCTACTGGGTAGAGCAGCGCGAGGCGTTTAAGCCTCGTAGCCGTCTGGCTCTGCGCCAGGAGTTATTCGAAAAAGGTGTGCCGCGCGCCGTTATTGCCCGCGTTGTAGAGGAAGTAGATGAGTCTGACGCGGCGGCTAATGCGGCGGAGCGACGTTCGCGTCGCTGGACGCATCTTGAAGAAGACGAATTTAGAAGCAAAATGATTGGCTATCTGCGCCGACGAGGATTTTCGTATCAGATAGCGAAAGAAACGACAGAAGAGGTGTGGCGAAATTTAGCAGAGCATGAGTTGAAAGAAAACGACACGCCATCGCAAAGGAGATAGGAAATGGATTTGGTTATTGGCATCATCATCGGCCTGGTGGTCGGTGGCGCTGTAGCCGGGGCGATCGCTTACTACATTCAGCGGCCGCGTACGGAACAGATTTACGTAGATGCCAGGGAAGAGGCAGCTCAGATCCGCCTTCAGGCCGAAGAAGAGGCTCAGGCGAAGCTGAATGCGGTGCGGGAAGAGGGCAAACGCACGCGGGCGGAAGCCGAGAAGGCGGTCGAGCGCCGCTACGAAGACCTTGCTCGCGCCGAAGAACGTCTTGACCGGCGCCAGTCTACCCTGGACAAGCAACAAAACAAGATTGAACGAAGAGAACAGCGGATTAACCAGCGCCAGAGCCGGCTTGACCACCGGCAGAATGAAATCGTGGAGCTTGAGCAGGCGCGCAAAGAAGAGCTTCAGAAAATCGCCATGCTCACCGAAGAAGAAGCGAGGCAGTTATTGCTGCAAACCGTGGAGTCGGAGGCGCGGCAAGATATGGCGCGTATCATGCGCGAAATCGAAGACGAAGCGCGCGAAATGGGTGAGGAGCGCGCCCGCGAACTCGTTACGCTGGCGATCCAACGTGTGGCCAGCGAACACGTGTCCGACGTGACGATCTCCGTGGTCCCTCTGCCCAGCGACGACATGAAGGGGCGCATCATCGGTCGCAGTGGGCGCAACATCAAGGCTTTCGAAATGGCTGCCGGGGTCGACGTCGTCGTCGACGATACGCCGGAGGCTGTGACCATCTCTAGCTTCGATCCTACCCGGCGCGAAGTCGCCCGCCGGGCCATGGCCAAGCTGGTCGCCGACGGTCGAATCCACCCCGCTCGCATCGAGAAGCTGATCCAAGAGCAGCAAGATGAAGTCGAAAAGGTCATCAAGGGCGCGGGTGAGGAGGCTGCCTACGAAGCGAACGTGCACGGCTTACATCCTGAAATTCTGAAAATGCTTGGCCGGCTCAAATTCCGTACATCGTACGGTCAAAACCAGCTGCATCACGCTGTAGAAGCGGCAAAAATTGCCGCCGTGCTGGCTGCCGAGCTTGGCGCGGACGTAGAAACGTCCAAGATGGGCGCCCTGCTGCACGATCTTGGCAAGGCCATGGATCACGAA
>JAICPS010000472.1 GCA_025929715.1 Anaerolineae bacterium
ACGATGCTCAGCACGCGGATGTTTTCGCTGACCCCCTGCAGTCCGGGTCGCAGACAGCAGATTCCGCGCACGATGAGATCGACCTGTACGCCCGCTTGAGAGGCGCGGTATAGCGCACGAATCATATCGGCGTCTACCAGCGCATTGAGCTTCAGCATGATGTGGCCGTCTGGACCATGCTCAGTTTCGCGCTCGATGAAGCTCATGATCCGTTCGCCGAAATTCACGGGCGCCACGATGAACTTGCGATAAATTTCTTGTTTAGAGTATCCGGTAAGGTAGTTAAACAGCTCAGTTGCGTCGGCGCCGAGCTCTTCATCCGCGGTCAGAAAATCGAGGTCTGCATAAATACGAGCCGTATCGGCGTTATAGTTGCCTGTAGATACGTGGACGTAGCGCTGAATCCCCTCACGCTCGCGGCGAATCACAAGGCAGACTTTGCAATGAGTCTTGAGCCCAATAAGGCCATAGGCAACATGCACGCCAGCTCTTTCCAGGGCGCGGGCCCACTCAATGTTGCTTTCTTCGTCAAAACGCGCTTTTAGCTCTACGAGTACGGCGACCTGTTTGCCGTTTTCGCGCGCGCGCATCAGCGCGTGAACCACCGGCGGATCGGGCCCAACTCGATAGAGCGTCATCTTAATTGCCAGCACGTCAGGATCTTCGGCGGCTGTTTGGATAAAATCGATCACCGGGGCAAAGCTGTCGTAAGGGCGGTGAACAAGTATATCCTGGCGCTTCAGAATGTTGATGGTGGAATCGGCGCTGCGCAGAGGAGGCGGGATCGTAGGGACGAAGTATTCATCTTTTAACTCGGTTCGTTCGAGCCGGTGCAGTTGCATCAGATTACTCAAGCCGACCGGACCCTCCACTGTGTAGACGTCATATATCCCAATCTGCAGATTGGACATCAGAATGTCGCGAATCCAATCGGGCATCGTCTGGTCAATTTCCAGGCGCACGGCAACCCCAAAGTGGCGGCGGCGGAGGCTCTCCTCAATTGTCAGCAGCAGGTCGTCGGCCTCCTCTTCTTGAATTTCCATGTCTGTGTTCCGCGTGACGCGGAATGGATGAGCAGCGACCAGCTCCATGCCGGGAAAAAGACGATCCAGGTTAGCAGCGATTATCTGTTCCACCCACACGAACCTGACATGACTTGGCGGCAAAAGGTCGTCCGGATCCAGCGGCTTCAGCGGTACGAGGCGTGGTAAGGTAGAAGGCACCTTTACCCGTGCAAATCGCGTTTCGCCGGATTCAGGATCTCGAATCATCACGGCGAGATTGATGCTTAAATTCGAGATATGGGGAAAAGGACGGCCGGGGTCCAGAGCAAGGGGTGTGAGTACAGGAAAAATCTCACGTTCAAAGTAGTCGCGTAGCCTTTCGTGCCGCCGCGGCTTCAACTCGGCATAATTCTGAACACGAATGCCAGCCTCCGCCAACTCGTCATGAAGGCGCCGCCAGCACTGCATTTTGCGTTCCAGTAAGGCCGTCGCCGCGCGATTGATCGCTACCAATTGCTCTCGCGGCAACATGCCATCCGGCGGTCTATCGCTGACGCCGAGAAGAGCCTGCTGTTTCAGTCCGGACACACGCACCATAAAGAACTCGTCCATGTTTGATGCGGTAATCGAAAGAAACTTCACGCGTTCCAGCAGCGGGTGCTGTTCGTCGAATGCCTCGTTCAGCACGCGCTCGTTGAAGCTAATATGGCTCAGCTCGCGGTTGATATAGAAGCTAGGATTCTTTAACTCTTCCACTGACGTGGTATCATTGAACATGTTCCGGCTCGAGTTCTATAGAATTAACAATCCACCCGCTTCATACTTTATAATTTTCCAGGCTTTCTGTCCATTTTTTGAGGAGACTGCCAACAAACGGTGCATGATATGGTGCGCTTTCGGTCTTTATTGCTATGCCTTTTCCTCTTCGCTGCGGCTACCGGCTGTAGCTCCGTCCAGAATTTGCCGACGGTGGCTCCCCGGGCAGGCCAACCCACACCCGGATCCGAAACTGTCGTCGCCCCAACCACAGCGGTCTCGCAGGCGACGATTGCGCCGCCTGTGGCGCGTCCATCGGCCGCGGCAACGTCAACACTGGCGCCGACTATGGCGCCGACGGGGACATTAGCGGCAAGCCCGACACCGGAGCGTTGGCGGGTGCGGATCATGCCGGGCGTGCCGCCTGAGCTAGTCGAAGCGATGCAGGGCGTGCTTGAGGCGCAAAGGGGCAGTTATGTGTTGGCAGCGGAGGGCGAAGACGCTGAGGTGACGTTGCTGGTTGGCCAGGGCGAGCCTTTAGCAACCTGGATCTATGCCGTCGCAGTACCATTCGCCACAGTGAACGATGCAACGACGCTTGGCGATCTGCAGGCGAACTGGCGCAATGGGGACGGCCCGCAGGCGCTCGTCGATCAGTACAGCGGCCCGCTGTTGACGGCAGCCTGGGGCGAAGGCGTGGCGGGCGACCCAGCGCGCATCGTGGATGCCGGGAACCTCGTCGCAGAATTATGGCAACGGCGCCCGTCCTGGAGCCTTGTTCCCTTTCACCGCCTGGAGCCCAGCCTGAAGGTATTAAGCGTTGATGGCGTTTCGCCGCTTAACGCGACGTTTGACGCCACGACGTATCCGCTGGCCTTTACGATTGGCCTACAAGGGAACGAGGAGGCGGTCACTGCCCTGCGCGATGCGTGGAGCGGCCCGCAGACGAACCGGGACCCGGGCAAGATTACGCGGCTTGCAATGAGTGGTGTAACGGCCCTCGTGCGCGCAACAGCCTACCAGATGGCGATACGCGGCATTTCATACCCCGGCGAAGAGGTGGGAGCCGTCTTGCGCGATGCGGACCTCGCGCACGTCAGCAACGAGGTATCCTTTGTGCCCGACTGCCCGCCGCCACACTTTATCGGGGATCCGGTGTTCTGTTCCGATCCCCGCTATATGGCTCTGCTCGAAGAGATCGGAGTAGACGTGGTGGAGCTGACGGGAAACCATCTTAACGACTGGGGCGCACAATACCTGCCGTATACGTTGGACCTCTACGACGCCGCGGGAATGCACTATTTTGGCGGTGGCCGAGATGTATCGCAGGCAGAGGAGCCGCTGGTAATCGAACACAACGGCAACCATGTTGCGTTTCTCGGCTGCAACCCTGTGGGGCCTGCCGGTGGTTGGGCGACCGCCGACCGCCCCGGTTCTGCTCCGTGCGATGATTATGACGCTTTCAGAAATCAGATCGGGCAGTTGCGGCAGACGGGTCACGTCGTGATCGTGACGCAACAGTACCACGAAATTTACCACTACGCGCCGACAGCGCAGCAGCAGGCCGATTTTCGAACGTTCGCCGAAGCGGGCGCAGCGGCCGTCAGCGGCAGCCAGGGGCATCACGCGCAGGGGTTTGACTTCCATCAGGGTGCGTTTATCCACTATGGGCTGGGAAATCTGTTTTTCGATCAGATGGACATGTTGGGCACGCGGCAGACGATGGTTGATACCTATACTATCTACGATAATCGGCTGTTGAGCGTGCAAATGTGGACGGGGCTGATAGAGAATTATGCACGCCCGCGGCAGATGACAGCTCAAGAGCGCGCTGACTTGCTGCAGACGCTCTTTTCCGCCAGCGGTTGGTAATCCTGTTGCACTAATTTGGAACCGGCCGTTGTGCGGCGGTGTAATATAGATAGATGGCACTTTCCGGAGAGCTTCCCCAGGAGATGGCGCCTGAATCCGATGCTGCCGAAGCAGCGCTGGTGGCAGGCGCACGCCAGGGGGACGAACTTGCATGGCTGCGATTGGTTCGCGCGCACCAGGAAGCTCTCTTTCGGCTTGCCTTTCTGGTGCTTGGCAGCTCGTTCACGGCTGCCGATGCCGAGGACGTGACGCAGGA
>JAICPS010000343.1 GCA_025929715.1 Anaerolineae bacterium
GCCGAGGACGTGACGCAGGAGGCGTTTGTGCGCGCCTTTCTAAACCTGGAAAAGTTTGATGATAGCCGTCCCCTACGTCCCTGGCTGCTGGGTATCGCGGCCAATCTGGCACGCAATCGCCGCCGCAGCGCAGGACGCTATTGGGCCGCTCTCAAACGGTGGTGGCAGAACAATGAGGACGTAGCAACGTCTCGGCCTGCTCACGAACAATGGAGTGAAGCGCGCGAGTTATGGCAGGCGGTGCAACAACTGAACGTGCAGGCGCAGGAAGTTATTTACCTCTCTTACTTTATGGAACTTTCGGAAGCGGAGATGGCGGAGGCGCTCGGCGTGCCCGCGGGCACGGTGAAATCGCGCCGATATCGCGCACGAGAACAACTACGCGCCGTGATCGCCACAGAATTTCCGGCGCTTTATGACGAGTGGCAGGAGCAGCATGGAGCAACATAGCGATTTGCAATTCGACGAATGGCTGCGCCAGACCGGGCCCGGTTTCGCGTTTCCGCCGACGCCAGACATTGGCGTTGACGTTCTAGAGCGCGTGCGACGAAACGATCGGCGCCCGCTAAGCCTGAAGCCGGCCTGGGCATTCTTGGTCTTACTACTGGCGGTAGCGTTGTTGATGCTGGTTCCACAGGTACGGGCGTCGGTGCTGGAGATATTGCGGACGGGCGGGATCACGATCTTTGTCACCGAGCCGACGCCACAGGCTGAGGACCCAAGTTCCATATCGGATACGCCAACCGCAGTGATTGATGTTGGTCTCCAGCCTTCCCCAATTCTAATCCCGGTAAAGCGTACCTCGCTAGAGGCGGCTCGAGAAGCGTTCGAGCAAGCCATCAAGCTGCCATCAGTTCCAGCGGAGCTTGGCGCGCCGGATCATATTTACATCGACGTTCAAACAGAGCCGCAGGTGGTCGTGCTGGATTGGTTGGACGGCGAAAGCGAGGCGTTGCGCTACCGGCTTTACACGATTGCCGCGACCAGTTTTGCGTTCAAGCAGGTTGATACCGTGGTATCGACTAACGTTCACGATGCGGAAGCGTTTTGGGTGGACGGTCCTCACGGAATTTTGCTTCAAGACAACGGCGAGCGCTATTGGGAGGTGACCGGTGGACCGGTGTTGATCTGGTCAGAGGGGGAGCTTACCTACCGGCTGGAAGGCGCTGCGTCTCTCGAGGAAGCGCGGCAGTTTGCGGAGTCGCTCGACTAACGTAGGTGCCCGGCACTTCCGAAGTGCCGGGCACCTAAGCTAAGTACTCGATCAGCGCCTGCAGACCCAACAAGTAGCTGCGCCAGCCGAAGCCGGTGATCTGGCCGAGGCAGACCGGCGCCAGGACGGACGTGCCCCGGAACGGTTCACGGGCGTGAATGTTGGATAGGTGCACTTCGACGCAAGGCAGGGCGACAGACGATATGGCGTCACGTAGGGCGTAACTGTAATGGGTGAAAGCGCCAGGGTTGATCAGGATTCCACCGGCCCAGTTGCGAGCTTCGTGGATGGCGTCGATCAGCCTGCCCTCGTGGTTCGACTGAAAAATGCGTAATTCGGATTCGTGCGCAGCAGCATGTTGCAAAAGCGCGTCGTCAACGTCCTGCAGCGTCTCATAGCCGTAAACGTCCGGCTCTCGAATGCCTAGCAGATTCAGATTCGGTCCATGTAAGACAAGTATGTTGGTCATCAGGCGCGCATCGCCTCCAGTGTGTTTAGTATGGCGGCAGCTGGCACGTCTGCGCTCGTAAAGACGTCTCCCACGTCACGTAACAGCACAAAATGCAGCCGGCCCCGCGCTTTCTTTTTGTCGCTACTCATGGCGGAGAGCAGATCTTGAGGATCCAGATGGCCAGGTATGCGTGTTGGTAGAAAGAAACGCCGGAGCAGTCCCTCGACGCGCGGTTGAAGCGCTTCGTCGCAATGTCCGACGGTGGCTGAAAGATGGACAGCCGCGACCAGGCCCATGGCGACGGCGTAGCCGTGGCAAATGCCATACTGGCTGACATGTTCGATGGCGTGGGCAAAGGTGTGGCCCAGGTTGAGAATGGCGCGGCGCCCCGTTTCGTAAGGGTCACTCTGTACGACATCCCGCTTGACTTTGATCGCTTCCACGATCAGTGTTTGTAGATCGTCGTCGGACGGCTGAAAGAGGCGCTCCTGGCGCCACTCGCGGCTCTCTAAAAGCTCCAACAGCTCACCGCCGGCGATCAGCGCGTGCTTGGTCACCTCGGCCATCCCCGCGGCAAACTCGGCGGGCGGGAGGGTGCGCAGTGCGCTGACGTCGGCAAGTACGGCAGCCGGCTGCTTGAAGGCGCCCACCAGATTTTTGCCCTGTGGCAAGTCGACGCCCGTCTTGCCTCCCACGCTGGCATCGACCATCGCCAGCAGGGTGGTTGGACATTGCACCAGTCGCACTCCGCGCATATAGGTGGCAGCCACGAAACCGGCAACATCGCCCACGACGCCGCCGCCCAGGGCCACGACCGTAGCGGTACGGTCGAGGCCGCCTTCCAATAACTGCTCATATAGGTCGCGCACGGTTTCCAGGGTCTTATACTGTTCGCCCGCTTCAAAAACGGCCAGACACGACACGTCGTTTAGCCGCCGGGCGAAGAGCGCGCTTACATTGCTGTCGCTGATGACGGCGACGGCGCCATTAATGTCTGGCGTCAACTCCCGTAGGCGCTGGAGGAGACCATCGCCGACGACGACGTCATAGGTTCCTTGCGGGTGTGTCACGGATAGACAGTGTGCCGGTCGCGATGGAGTCTGGAGCGATCGCAGCCCATAGCTATCGACAATCTCCATTGCAACTTGGGAGGGCGTTTTGCCACCGCCGGTGGGTACCTGGGGATACCGGCCGTAGGCGAGCGCCCGTTCCTCTAATAAACGGGCAGCACGGCGCGCCGAGTCAGGACCTTCCAGTAGAGGACGTCGCACACCGTCGGCGGCGATACGGTCGAGTATCTCGTCTGGCGTGGCCTGGAGGCAAAGCACCAGGCCTTCGGCGCCCAGAGATCTGGCATTCTCGAGATCCAGCATCATGCGTCCGCCGGTGGCGATGACCAGGTCTTGCAATGTCGCGAGTTCGGCCGCCAGCTCACGTTCAAGCTCGCGAAAATGGCCTGGCCCCTCATCCGCGAAAATCTGGGCGACTGCCTTGCCTGCGCGCTGTGCAATCAATTCATCTGTATCGACGAAGGCGCGGTTCGTGGCCGCCGCCAGCAAGCGGCCGACGGTGGTCTTGCCTGTGCCCATAAATCCGGTCAATACGATGTTTTTCACAATTTGATCCTGAAATTCTGCTCCATGTTGACAGCCAATTATAGCTAACTTCTGCGCATACGAAATTCGGGCCCGAATTGGTGGAACTAACTGGAAGACTCTGTCGTCTATATTAGTGAAGAGCAATGAAGTGGCCGTGTGCAGGAGTGTTTCTTGCCCGCCTAAAACCAAAGAGAAAGGAGTATCTGTAATGTCCCACGTTAGTCGTAAGAATTTGCTGTTTGTTTTATTCCTCATGTTGATGGTCGTGGTGGTCGCTGCCTGCACGCCCGCCCCTGCGCAGCCGGGAGCCGCACAGTCAGAATCTGCTGATGGCGGCGTGACCGTTGTGGGGATGGGCGAGGCCTTTGGCGAACCAGATCAGGCCAGGGTCATGCTTGGCGTTGAGACGTTCGCCGAATCTGTGGCCGAGGCGACAAGCGCCAATGAGAGCGACGTTCAGGCAATCCTGGCCGCGCTACAGGCGATCGGCATCGAGTCCGCCGACATCCAGACCAGCAATTACAGCCTGTGGGCTGAACAGCGCTATGGGGAGAACGGTCCGGAAGGCATTGCGGGATACCGTGTAGCCAACCAGGTCAATGTGACGATTCGCGACATCGCGCAGGTTGGCGCCGTGATCGGCGCGGTTACCGAAGCAGGCGCGAACAGCATTCACGGTGTTTCGTTCAGCGTTGCCGACCCGGCCGCCCTGGAAGCGGAAGCGCGTGCTGCAGCCATCGACAATGCCCGCGAAAAAGCTGCTTCGCTTGCCGAATTGAGCGGTGTGGAATTAGGCGAGGTCGTCAGCGTCAGTGAAGTCGTGCGCCAGCCGGGCATTATGGAAGGTATGGGTGGCGCCGCTAGAGACGAGGCAGCGCAGTTGGCCGCGCCAAGCATCGCGCCCGGCGAGCTTAGCTACAGCGTACAGGTGCAGGTCACCTTTGCGATTCAATAGCTCGCCTTAGCAGACGGTCTTAGCAGACGGTCTTAGCTGACCGCGATAGGTCTGCCACAATTCCCGGCCCGGAAGGATGTCCGTATGACATCCTTCCGGGCTTTTTGCTTGCAAACTTGCAAACATGCATACTTGCGCCTGGAACCGTATCTTAACCGTTTGCTGACGAGATGATTATGAGCACAATTCGCGCTTTTATCGCCATCGAGCTTTCCGACGAAGCCAGAGCTGTGCTGGCGGACGTCAGCGAGACGTTGGCCCACGAAGCGCCGCGCGATGGTGTGAAGTGGGTAGACCCGGATCGCATGCACCTGACACTGCGATTTCTCGGCGACACGGCTGTCGAAAGAATTCCCGATTTGGCGACGGCTATGGACGAGGTTGGAGGGCAGTTTGAACCGTTTACGCTGATCCTCGATAGCCTGGGTTGTTTTCCCAATGAACGCAAACCGCGTGTTGTCTGGGTAGGTGTGCAGGGTGACGTTAGCCAGGTTGAGGCGCTCAGCGCCTCCCTGAACAGGGTATTGAAGCCGCTGGGGTGGGAAGCGGAGACGCGCTCATTTCGCGCCCATTTGACGCTGGGTCGGGTGAAAGATCGGCGCGGAGGGATTGTGCTGCCGTGGGGCAAGCGCGTTGCTCCGGCGCAGACGCGGGTGCATGAGATTGTGCTGTTCGAGAGCCGCCTGGAACCCGAAGGTCCTTTCTATATCGTAAGGCATCGGAGCGAACTTCATGACTGAATTCGCCGTCGACACGGCTATCCGCTCTGATCGCCGCTCCCCGTTTCGCTGGGTGCTGTCTCACGTTCTCAGACACAAAGTTTTCCTTATTACGATGTTTGTGGGCGCCTTCTTCAACGCGGTGCTGGCTGCCCTCGTACCAATTTTCGTCGGCATCGCTTTTAACGCTGCCCTGGAGACGCCTGCCGACGTGGAGATGATTGGGCTGGCGGCATTGGGCATCGTGGTGAGCCAGCTGGTGTGCGGAGTCGTGCACGTGGGGCGGAATTTTTCGAGCGAGGTGGTGGGCCAGCGGCTGGAAAGGGACACGCGCCACGAATTGTATGTGAGCCTGCTGGGCAAGAGCATGACCTTCCACGGCCTGCAACCCGTGGGCGATAC
>JAICPS010000189.1 GCA_025929715.1 Anaerolineae bacterium
AAAAAAGACGCGGCGCTAACGCCGCGTCTTGCTGGTTTCGGATGGTGTTGCCGTTCGATCTACTTAGGGCAACCCGACCTCCCACGCGCACGGCGTTGGCGGCTTGGTAAACCCAAAATAAAAGTAGAACGAAATGGCTTTGTTGCTCATGTTGGCGCCATCATACCATGGGCTATGGCGTTGGTCAAGCATTCCGAGAACAATGCAGGACGTGAAAAAGGACAATGATGAGCGCGGCGTGCACGTTCATCGATCGCCCTTTGCCGTACATGGGGATAAAGACGGCGGCATCGCAGGCGCTCAAAGTCGCCTTGGTGACGCCGTGATCTTCATGTCCCACTACCAGGCAAGTGCGTTGTGGATAGTCGTAGCGGTGATAGGGGTGGGAATTTTCGGCAAGCTCCACGGCGACAATATGGTAACCATCCTCCTTTAAGCCCTTCAACGCGGCGACGGGATCTTCTTCGTAGCGCCAGGGCACCTTGTTGCTCTTGTTACGCCCGATCTTGTCAATGGTAGGATGTGGCGGTGTAGGTGTGATGCCGGTGAGCACGAGTTCGGCGACGCCTGCGGCATCGGACGTGCGAAAGATGGAACCGACGTTGACCGGGTACTCGACGCTCTGTAGCAGCGCCGCCACCTGTCTATCAGGTCTGTGCTGTCGCCGGTAATCGCGGAGGAATCGCTTCAAGTCTGTGCCGATCAGTGGTTTCATGGGTTACATCCTCGCGCCAAGCCATAATTTGTAGGGACGCTTCGCGAGGCGCCCCTACGCTGGAGCCTTAAGTTAACCTCGAGCCGCGCGCGCGATATAAATATGCTAGCGCACCGTAAGCTGCCTCGCGCACGGCCCCATTGCTGTCAATTTTGGCAGCCTGAATCAGTGAGGCCCATACGGCCTTTCGTTCTTCCTCAGGAATTGCAACTTGCGCCAGGGTGCCTGCTGCCGTAGCGCGGATGACGGGCTCTCGCGCAGTGCCCAAGATTTCACATAGCATGGTAACCGCTGCAGCGCCTCCGGGCATTGCCTGATCGTGATCGGCGGCCCATTGTACCAGCCAATCGAGATCAGCGGCCTGCGCGGGCAGCCAGGGGTGGCGCTGGCGGCGGCGTTCCCTCGTTTCCTGCGACAGCGTCGCAGCCGCTCTAACCACCCACTGGTCGTCATTCAACGCCAACTCGCCTAGAAGTACTCGTGCCCATTCCTGGTCAATGAAGGCCAATCCCTGGGCGGCAGCTCGGCGCACGCGCAAATCTTGGTCTCCCGCTGCTTCTTGTAGTACACGCCACGACTCTGGCCCGTTAAGCGATAGCGCCTCAACGGCTGCCTGTCGCATACCGTCATCGCGTCCAATCAGGGCAGTGAGCAGCAGGTTCTCGGCAGCAGGGTGATTTTGCCAACCCAAGGCGTGTACTGTTGCCGCGCGCACCGAAGCGCTGCCGTCTGCAAACATTGTTTCAAAAAGGGGCACGCTATGAACGGGGTCGAAACGTGCCAGCGCGGCGACGGCTGCCTGGCGCAGTTCGGGGTCAGAGCGCCGGAGTAACTGACTCAGGAATTCCAGAACGCCGGGTTCGCCGGTGTGTGCAATTGCGGCAATGGCGCGGATCCGCTGCACGTTGGGAATGCCCGGTCTTACGACCATCCGTCCCAACTGGACCAACACGCGCCGCCGCCAGCTACCGGGCTGCCTGCTGACTGCCAGCCAGGCTGCGACCTGGAAGAGGTCGTCGAAGAACGGGTCGGCGTTGGCTGCCTCCAATATCCAGTTCGCCACGTTTTCAATGGGCGCCAGGCTGGCAAAGTGACGCATTGGCTCCTTCCAGCCAGGATCGCGCCACAGCTGCTCCCGCCACACGGTGTCTCTCCATGCAGGCGCGCGACCCATCTGGTCAAGATCGTGGCCCGCGAGGTCATGGCCCACATCATCGTTGACCGCCATGTGGGCTGCCGCCAGATGATCGCGCCAGATTCTGGAGGCGAAACGCAGCTGCCGCCGGGAAGACCACTCGAAAATCGGAGTTTTTTGCAGAGAAAGGCGAAGGCTCGCGACTTGGCGCTGCCCGCCGTCGCCGGAGTCGACGACCGCTTCGGGGGCGAATTTCACGCTAGCTGCCAAAAAGGAGTGCACCTGCTCCTCGATAAGAGCCGGAGTGATATTCACGTCACCCTGCTGCAGGGCGTGGAAGGCGAGCATCTGCCAAAACTGCTCGACAGCATTGTGGGGCAGAACGTCTGTTGCCTTCTGTTGCGCAAAATAGGTGACGGCATGCGCCAGCAGCGCCGGCGAGCGGCTGTCTTGCAGTTGCTGTCCATCACACTGTAGCCACAGTCGCAAGGTCGTTTCTAATACCGTCTGACCGGGTTGCCAGTACGATTCGAGTGGTGGAGGCTTCTGCAACTGATGCTGCCTGGCCCAAAGGAGGCCGAGCTTGCGCGCCTGGCTTGCGCGCCAGGGGGCCACTCCCGAAACGGTAAATCCGCAATCGAGCAGGGGCTCGAATCCTTGCGACGCCGAGGCAACGATGACCTGGATCGCGGGATAACGAGCGAGCAGTCGCTGGAGCCACGACGTGCTAAAGGCGCGCGAATCACGGTTAACTTCATCCCAACCGTCGAGCAGCAGCAGCACGTGGCCCAACTCCAGTTTGTGAGGTAGCAGTCGGGCGATGCCCGGAGCCGTGAGCGACCCGGCGCGCTGCTGCAAGGCGGCGATCAAAGGCTCGACGCTGTCTTCACTTGCAGAATCCTGGCCTAATTGCAGGTCGGCAAAGTGGATAAGCGCGGGAATGAACGGTAGCAGGAAGCCGTAGAGGTTGTTTTCGGAGGCGTCGGTGCTGGCGCTGTCTATGTCAGCCTTAGCGCAGAGAAAAGCGCAATAGGCCAGGAGCGTCGATTTCCCGCTGCCGCCAGGCGAGGCTAATATGACGCGACGCCCGTTGAGCAGTAACTCCCGCAATGACATCGTGGGCGAGGGAGCGACACCTACGCGGGATGCGAGCTCGGGCCACAAAGTAGCGAACTGCAGAGTGGCGAGGGGCGCGTTTTCGTTGGGTTGGGCCGGTAGCGGCGCAGCCAGAATTCGCGGAGCTACAAAAAGCTGGTCGAGCGGCGCGATGGCGTGCGCCAGATGGCGGCGAGAGACGACGTGCGCGGTTTCAGCCTGGAAGCGCTTTTCCACGCCGCCGCGTACCCATGCCTGAGTCTCCTGCACGCGGTTGACCGAACGGTCTCGCAACTGCCGCAGGCGAGGTAAGGCGCGCAGGCCAAGATAGGCGAGCCCGATGCCCAGGAGGAGACCAATGAGCACGGAGATCGGTTCTAGTCGCCACGATATGCCAACCTGGCTCCAGCGCAGCTGCAAAAAGGTTGTGTGGAGTGGGACACTCATGATACGAACAACTGCCCCCATTATCGATGGCTTGCGCGACGTCGAGCGCGTTCATCATAACACAGTTACGGAACAACGACGCCCTTTGTTACAATGATTGATGCCTGTGTGTAAACGAATTGAGCAAGGAGGCGCTTTATGACAACGATTCTTTATGTGAGCACTTACGGTTCGGACGATCCAACGCGAGCAAGCCTGCCGATCGTCACGGCCCTCGGCGCGCTCGCAGCCGGTCACGAGGCCCAGCTTGCGCTGTTGGGCGAAGCCAGCTACCTGATGAAAGAAGGAATTGCGGATGAGGTGCATGGGGTCGGCATGCCGCCTCTGGGAGAACTCTTTGAGCAAATCTTCTCCGCGGGTGTGCCGATCCACGTCTGAGGGCTGTGCGCCGAGGCCCGGGGGGTCTCAGACGAGGATCTGCGTGGAAAGAATGCCCAGCTGGCGACACCGGCGGATTTTGCCCATGCAGTGGTAGCAGCAGACCGTGTGGTCAGTTTCTAATAAGTTAAGCCATCGCCCAGGCCATGTCATTACCGCCACCCACCATCGCCAACATTTCGCTCGCGGCGGCGCCGCTGCTTCTGGTTCTTTACCTGATGATGGGTCGAAATTGGGGAGGCAGCAAGGCCGGACCCGCCGGCTGGATTGCTGCCGTGCTCATTGCTGTGGTCGCGTTTGGCGCCAACGCGCAGCTGCTCCTGGTCGCTTTCGGACGGGGCCTGCTGTTGGCGCTTTACGTGCTATACATTATCTGGATGGCGCTGCTCCTTTACCACGTGGTCGAGGAGGCGGGCGCGATTGCCCTGCTTGGCAGGGAGCTGCCGGGATTGGCGCCAGACCGAGCCGGACAGGCCTTACTCCTGGCATGGGTGTTCGGCTCCTTTCTGCAAGGCGCCTCGGGCTTCGGCGTGCCGGCGGCGGTCGTTGCGCCGCTGCTGGTCGGCCTGCAGTTCCCGCCCAACGTGGCCGTCGCCGTGGCGCTGCTGGGCCACGGTTGGGCGGTCACTTTTGGGTCGTTAGGTTCCTCCTATCTGGCGTTAATCGCGGCGACCGGATTGCCGGGGGAGGTGATGGCCTGGGAGTCGGCTTTGTTTCTGGGGGTGGCCTGCCTCGGCTGCGGGCTGGGCGTCTTGCTGACAGCCGGGGGGCTCAACGCGCTGCGCAAGCGCTGGTTGTTTCTTATTGTCGTGTCTGTGGTCATGGGCGCCGTGCAGTTGTTCCTGGCGGTATCCGGGCTGTGGACGCTCGCGGCGTTGGGCGCGGGCCTTGCAGGGCTGGTCGCCGCCGGCCTGCTCCTACGTGTAGGAGCGAGGCGAACCGCGCTCCCTGATTTGCGCCTCTTGGGCCAGGCGCTTGTGCCGTACGCGCTGCTGATAATTATCATCTTGCTCGGACAACTCGTCTTTGCCGGACCACTTGACGCGGTCGAGCTCAATCTTAGCTTCCCGGCGGTGGAGACGGCGTTTGGCTGGCGCACGCCCGCCGGACTAGGACGCTCAATCAGCCTCTTTGGCCATGCCGGGGCGCTGCTGCTTTATGCCAGCGCCATTGCCTTCCTCTGGTTTCGCCGACGCGGTACGTTGGTGGAAGAGAAGAAGGAGTACGAAGCAGCGGCTATTGTCCACAAGACGGTGCGTGGATCGGTGAAGTCCACCGTGAGTATCATCGCGTTAGTTGCCATGGCGCTAACCATGCAGCACGCGGGCATGACGCAGCTGCTGGCTTTGGCGCTCAGCGAAAACACTGGCGCGCTGTTTCCCCTGCTAAGCCCTTTTATCGGCGCGCTAGGCTCTTTCGTCACGGGCAGCAACACGAACAGCAACGTCATTTTCGGGCAGTTACAGCAACAGACGGCGCTGGCTCTCGGCGCGTCTGTGCCGGTCATCGTCGCCGCGCAGACGGCGGGCGGGGCCATCGGCAGCGTCTTCGCGCCGGCCAAGGTAGTGGTTGGCGCGAGCACGGTCATAGGCGCCGACGATGGCAAAGTGTTGCGGCTGGCGACTGCTTATGGCGTGGGGTTGTTGGTGGTGATGGGAGTATTGGTGTTGTTGGTGGGGGGATGAGGCTGATGAGTGGAGAACTGGAGACTGGAGATTAATAGATTGAGGTTGGACCGTCATGCTGAGCTTATCGAAGCATCACACTCAGCACTCTACAAACGTCACTTCTGTCTAAGCAGCCAAATAATCCGATCATACGAGATAGCATAGTGGAATAGCAGCAGGGCGGCGAAGATGAGGGCGGGGGTAGTTTGGCCGGAGGCGTAGAGCGCCCACACGCCGGAGCCCAGTACGATCACCTCCAGAATTAGCCGTAGAAAGCCGGGGACGGCGACCGGGGCGTCGCCGGGATCACCTGGCACGCGGAAGGTACCCCAGAGGACGGCGGCGACGAGCGGCAGGCCCAGGCCCAGAAGCAGACGCAGGATGCCCTCATGCTGCATCCAACCCCAGTAGCCCAACGAGAAAAGGGCGGCGAGTTCCAGCAGGAAGCGCAGCGCGAGATTAAGTGGATGAGATGCCATCTTCAAACCTCTCAGTGCCGTCCAGGATGGAGCGCTCGCGGAGGTCTTCTATCAGAGTGGGCAGGTCGCGGTAAATATGCGTGTGCATGCCCAGCTCGGAAGCGACTTTTGTATTGCGTTGGAGATCGTCGATGAAAAGCACTTCTTGGGGCGACGCATCAAGCAGCCTCAGGGCTTCGACGTAGGCGCCCTTGTCAGGCTTGGCGACGCCGATGCGGTGCGAATTGACGATGACGTCAAAATAGTGGGCAACTTCCAACGTCTCCTCCAGGATTTCCTCAAGCCGGTCGTCCCAGTTGCTTAGGATTCCCAGGCGGTATTTTCCGTGAAGGGTCTTAACAAGCGCAAGCATGCCCGGGTGAATGCCCTCGTCGCTGTAGAGGCGGTTCAAAAATTCTGCCTGCTCATCCGGCCCTGCGAGCCCCAAAGGGGGCAGCAACGTTGCCCACATCTCGGCGTGCACCATCTTGCCCGTCTTGGCCGCGAGCCACGTATCGCTTTCAAAAAAGTGATCCCACATCTCCTCGCCGCTGGAAAATCCGAGCTCCGCGGCGAGTTCGTTGCGCAGTGCGGCATTGGCTACCGGATCAAGTGGGACGACGAGGACGCCTCCCGCATCGAATAAAATCGTGGTGATGCTCATAATTCTACAGGTTTCTGATCGACGCGCGCTTTGGCGGCCCTGATGATACACATAATATGGTCTACCGCTTCTTCGTGGCGCTCCTGGGCGTTGACCACGCAGTAATCGAATTCATTAATGCGCTTCAACTCATGGCGCGCGGTGGCAATGCGCAGGCTCAGACCTTCCGGCGTCTCCGATTTGCGCTCGCGCAGGCGCGTGACCATTTCCTGCTCCGATTCCGCTATGAGGAAAATGGTCAACGCGCTTGGAATTAGCCTGCGAATTGTGGCTGCGCCCTGAGGATCGACGCGCATGATTACGTCCCTGCCGCTCTCCAACGCCTCGCGGATCTGGCGCTTCGGCACGCCCTTGTAGTCGTTGTAGACCATGGCATATTCCAATAGCTCGTCATCGTCGATCATCCGCGCGAACTCGTCTGAGGAGAGGAAAAAGTAATCCTCGCCATGCACCTCGCCGGGGCGCGGCCGACGGGTCGTCGCCGTCACGACAAAGTAGAAGGCTTTAGGACGGCGCTCTATCAGGCGACGGGCGATGGTATCCTTGCCCACACCAGACGGCCCGGAGATGACGATAACTAAGGGATATTGGGTCCGGTTGTAAGGGTCCTTCTGCTTCAATGTTGCACCTTTGACTTTCAATGGTTAAGCTTATTTTATCGAGAACTGATGGATTGAAGGAATTTTGACCTATGCCTGTTTACGTGTTTCGATGTCTCGATTGTCGACGCATTGTTCAGTACACATACTCTTTTAGCGAATACGAAACAGCCACGCCACTTTGCAAAAATTGTGGCAGCGCTAATTTACAGAGGCGCATAGGCCGGGTGGGCCTCGCCAAGTCGGAAGACTCACGCATGGATTCACTCATGGACGAGAGCGCGCTGGCCGGATTGGACGAAGAGGACCCCAGGGCGCTGGGCCGGTTCATGCGGCAGATGAGCCAGGAGATGGGCGAGGATCTCGGCGAAGAGTTCGGCGAGGTGGTGGATCGCCTGGAAAAGGGACAATCGCCCGAGCAGATAGAAGAGGCGATGCCCGAGCTGGCCGACGAAGGCGGTGGGATGGGCGGCGATTTCGACGACTTTTAAGGCTCGTGTGGGCGTTTTAGCGCGCACTACGAGCCCGTGATGCGCTTGCGCACTTCCTCCCGTATCGTCGCCTGCACGTTGTCCACGGCGCGATCGGCGTCGACGACCACCCAACGGTGTGGCTGGCTGGCGACCATTTCCAAATAGCCATCGCGAACACGGCGGTGGAAGCTGGACCTCTGTAGATCCATGCGATTCATCTCGTCTCCCCCACTCGTGCGGCGGCCGATGCCCGCTACAACGTCCAAATCCAATAAAAAGGTAAGGTCCGGTTGCAGGTCGTCGGTTGCAAAGGCCGTAATGTAGGCCAGATCGTCAAGGCTCAGCCCACGCCCATAGCCCTGGTAGGCCATGGTGCTGTCGGCAAAGCGGTCGCAGATAACGATGGCGCCGGCGTCAAGGGCGGGGCGGATCACTTCGCGAACGAGCTGCGCGCGTGAGGCGGAGTAGAGCAGAATCTCCGTTGCGGCAGTCATGCCGATGTTTCGCACGTCGTGCAGGCAATCGCGAATCTGATCGCCGATAGAAGTGCCGCCCGGTTCCCGCGTGGTCCGAACAGGATAACCCTGCTCGCGGAGAAAAT
>JAICPS010000425.1 GCA_025929715.1 Anaerolineae bacterium
CTTGCCGATTACGTCGCGGCTGCGGATCTCGGTTGGCTGCCCCTCGCCGATAGCGGTGCAAACCGTGGTCGCTTTCCAATGAAAGCGCACGATTTCATCGCCGCCGGACGCCCGCTGCTGGTGAGCGATGTAGGCGACCTCGGGACGTTTGTAGATAGATATGGAATTGGTATTACAGCGCCGGATGAAGCCAGCGCCCAGGCGCGCGCCGCGCTGGCGCTGCTCGACGATCCGCGGCGACTAAAGGATTTGGGCGACCGCGCGCGACGCGTGGCTGTTGAAGAACGCTCCTGGCCCGTGGTGACCGACGCTCTGGAGCAGTTCTATCGCCGGCGGCTGGAGCGTGTCCGGATGGAGGAAGCAGCGTCGTGAACGGTGCATTGCAACGCGCCTCTTGCCTCTTCGATCATGACGCCCGGCCTACGCTTTTGTTCCGCCGTCAAGATTGGTGGCTGGGTTGTCCTGGCGATTTTGCCTGGCATCGCTGCCCGGAGTGCGGGCTGCGGTTATTGAGCCCGCGCCCGGCGCTGGCCGATATTGCCGATTATTATCCGGCGGACTATGCAGCCTACCGCACCGCGATTGACGAGGAGCGCTGGTTCTTTATGCGCTGGAAGCGACGGCGAAATCTACTACCGTCCGTCGAAGCCATCAGCCGCTTCTTCACGCAGCCCGGACGGCTCCTGGACGTGGGCTGCGCCACGGGAAACTACCTTGCCGAGATGCGCAAGCGTGGCTGGCAGGTCAGCGGGGTCGAAATCCAACCCGAGGCCGCTGCCTACGCGCGCAGCCAGCTCCAACTGGACGTGTTTAACGGAGACCTCCTTGACGCTCCCTTCCCTGACGGCAGCTTCGAGGCTATCACCCTATGGGATGTCCTGGAACACACACACGATCCCCTGGCAATCATGAAGGCGGTGCGCCGGCTGCTACGCCCGGGCGGCATTGTGGCTTTTTCGATCCCCGATCTACAGAGCGCGGATGCGGCGCGCTTTGGCAGGTACTGGATCGGCTATGACGCCCCGCGACACCTCTATCTGTTTGAGGATGAAACGTTAGCGCTTCTTCTGCAACGGTCTCAGCTTCGCTACCTGGACCGCGCGCATTTTCTGGGCACATACCATACCTGGGTGGCAAGCTGGCAGACGTGGCTCAATGCGCGTGTGGCGCCGGGACCGGCGCGCCGGCTGATGACACGGCTTTCTCACCTGCCCATCCTGGCTCCATTGACGGCGCCCTATTTCGACTGGCTGAACCGTCGCGGCAAAGGCAGCGTGGTGACCGTTTACGCCATGGCCCCACTCGAGCTATGATCAGCCTCAGACGCCGCGTTCTGCAAAACTCGCTACTCAATTTGATTGCCAGCGTCAGCCAGCGAGCCGGGCAGGCGTTGGTTTTCATCCTCATCGCCCGCTTCCTCAGCAACCAGGATGCGGGCGCCTATAGCCTGGCCAATACCTACACCAGCATTTTGTTGGCTTTCTCGTTCTGGGGCTTGGACCAGATCCTGATCCGCGAAGTCGCAAAAAGGGAAGAGGTCGCCGGGCGTTACGTCACCGGCTTTTTGCTGCTCAGGCTTGTCCTCTCGCTCCTTCTATGGTTGGCGCTGGCCCTAGTCATGCCCTTGTTACCCTATAGTGCGCAGAGCAAGCAGCTGATCCTGGTGATGGCCCTGAGCATTGTTCCTACAAGTATTGCCAATCTCTACCAGTCGGTGTGGATCGCCTTTGAAGACGTGCGCGCCATCTCCGCCATCTTGCTGCTGTTCAGCATCATGCGCGTTCTGGGCGGCGCAGTTTTACTTTTTCTGGCCCAACCTATAGTCTGGATTGGCTATCTGTTCATCGCCGCCAGCCTGGGAGAGCTTGTGGCTAATATCTGGATAACGCACCGGCGGCGCGACGGCCCACCGGTATCCTTTGGCGGCTGGCGGCCGGACGCGCGATTTTGGCTGGAAAATTTGCGAACCGCGACGCCCCTGATCGTCGTTTCCCTGGTGCTGATCGTGGAATATCAGTTTGACGTGGTGATTCTTTCCTTCTTTCGTCCCGAGGCGCAGGTCGGCGTTTACAGCAAGGCGTCGATGCTTTTGACGCTGCTGCTGTTTCTGACGCGAAGTTATCAGCTGGCGATTTTTCCTGTGATCTCACGTGCGTATGAGAAAAGTCAGCAGAGCCTGCGGCGCGTCTACGGACGCTCGCTCACGTTCTTGCTAACGGGAGGGGTTGTCATCGCGCTGCTGGTGACGGCGCTCGCAGACTTTATCATGACGCTGGTTTACGGGCCGGGCAATGACGAAGCGGCTGTCATTTTGCGAATTCTGGTCTGGGCTTTTGTGATCTCGGCCTTCAACGTGCCCAATTCGCGCCTGATCATCGCCGCCGACCGCCAGAAAGCAATTGCTTATTTCGCCATCATGAGCATGACGGGAAATCTGCTGTTGAGCCTGTGGATGGCGCCGCGCTATGGCGGTCTGGGAATAGCCATGGCGCGTGTGGCGGCAATGCCTCTGTACAGCATCCCTGCGTTCTTGTACGTTCAGCGCCATATCTGCGCGCTCAACTGGCGCAGTCTGATGCCACGTACGCAGAGGTGACCGGCACTTTGGAAGTGCCGGTCACCTGAGGACGTGTTACTCCAGGTAACCTAACTCGCGAAGCTGCTGTAGCACGCGCGGATCGTCCTCTACGCGCGTTTCGGCGCCGGCGGCAGGTCTGGCCCGCCGGACGAAGTCGTCGAGCATCTGTTGCAGCTCGGTTGCCCGCCCAGGCAGAACCATCTGCAACTCCTCCATCTCTTTCCCATCCTCGCCCAGATCGTATAATTCGCGCAAGCCGGCGCCGGCGATTAGTTTGTGCCTGCCTTCGCGAACGGCGCGCACCGGCTGGGTCTGGCCCGTTTCCTTAACGTAATGCGCTTTTTCTGCTCGCAGGCGCCCGATGGCCCATTCGAGCGGAAATCCCTCGCTAAAAACGGTACCCTCGTCGGCAGCCGGCTCGCCATCGCCACCGGGGTTGGTCAGCGCGAACGCTTCTTCTTTGGGAGAGGCAGCGCCCGCCGCCGCTAGCAGCGTGTGAAAGATGCGCCGCGTCGAGACCGGATCGTGCCGCACGCACCCCCGCATTGAGTGGCGCCCCGGATCGCGAATGATTAGCGGCACGTGCACAAGCGCCTGGTAAACGCCAAAAGCGTGGTTCACGCGATCCTTATCGCCCAGATGGTCGCCGTGGTCGGCGACGACGGTGAGCAACGTGTCGTCATAGCGGCCCGCCGTCTGCAGCCGATCCAGAAATGCGCCGACCTGTGCATCCTGTGTGGCCACTTCTGCATCATAGATGGCGTTGAGTCGTTGTTGTCGATGAGGTGGCAGCGGTTGGGCAATCCAATTGT
This sequence comes from Anaerolineae bacterium, assembly GCA_025929715.1. Classification (GTDB taxonomy): domain Bacteria; phylum Chloroflexota; class Anaerolineae; order Promineifilales; family Promineifilaceae; genus JAAYYY01. Next base: position 3,391 of record JAICPS010000425.1, read on the forward strand.
GGACGTCTATCTGCAACCGGTTGGCCCAACGGAGCAGCGCTGCGTTGCTCTGTAGGAGTTGCCCTGCAGGCAAAAAGCGCTGCAACAGCCGCCGGTCGGGGTCGTAGGGCACGTGCGCGCCCATGAGGTTGACGAAGACAAAGATAGGTTGCTCCGGCCGGCAGCCCTCGCGTTCTATCAACAACCGTGAAGCCGCTTGCAGCAGCTTTCTGGTGCTGTCTATCTTTGAACGCCCCTGAAGCTCCAGAAATCGTTGCCAGATGGGCGCCAGTACTGGCGCCAGCCGTCGCAGCGGCGTCTCGGTGCTGTAGCCCACAGATTCCGCGAGCAGCCAGCGCAGGCTGTGCTCTAAACGCTTGCGAGCAGGAGGCCGTGCATCAGGGCGGTTGAGCCGCGTCGTCAGCAAAATGTTGCTGAGGAGGTGATAGCTCTCAAAGCGGCTGAAACCACGGTCGAGATCATTTTTTACAAGACCGATCAGTGGATTCTGCGAGAAACCGGCGGTAAGATAGCCGGCGTTGGATAACCGCTGCGCCAGCGTGGATAGATCACGCGGCAGAACCGAATCCATCTGGTGCATGGTGTGTTGCGATGGATAAAGGCCGGTGAAGATGGAAGCGTGCGCCGGCACAGTCCATTGGGCGGGCGCTGTGGCGCCGGCAAAGCGCGTGCCATCCGCTGCCAGGGCGTCAAGCGCCGGCGAAGTACGCCGCTCGTATCCATAGCACGAAAGGCGATCGGCGCGCTGTGTGTCCAATACGAGAAGAACGATGTCCATAGACCGAGTAATCGGATGACTTCGAAGTCATCCGGCTTCGAGAGTCCTGATTATACCTTTTTAACCCATTTTCACCGGGTCAATAGTGCAAATTAACCCACAAATACCCCATTTGTGTTATTGGATCTACGGGCAACTTACCCTATTATGAAGCCTAGCAAA
>JAICPS010000194.1 GCA_025929715.1 Anaerolineae bacterium
GTCGGCGCGTCCCGGGCGCATCACAAGCGTGCTTGATATCGATCTGCCGCTGCCGAGAAGCTATGACACGCGCGAAGAGACCCGCTACTTTGAGCTGGTCAACCAGGTGCGCGACACGCTGCGCGATGCCGAAGGTTTGCGATCATGAGCGAAGCGAACAAGTTGTACCGTCGACTGGTACCCTATTTGCCAGCAGGCGTCGTTTTTGTAGGCGCAATTTTGCTGTGGGAAGGGTTTGTTAGAGGCTTCGACATCCAGCAGTTTTTGCTGCCGGCGCCCTCGGTGATTGGGGCGACGTTCGGCGAGAATTTCGACCGGCTGCTGCACATCGGCTGGTTTACCACCAAAGAGGCGTTGGGCGGCTTCGCCATCGGCTGCAGCCTGGGTATCCTCGTAGCCCTGGCTACAGCGCGCTGGACGGCCGCCAGCGAGACGCTGATGCCGTTTGCCATCGCTGCCAATTCTGTGCCGATCATCGCCTTCGCGCCGATTCTCAACAACTGGTTTGGCATCGACAACCCGCTGTCCAAAATGGCGATTGTGGCGGTCATCGTCTTTTTCCCGATGATGATCAACACGGTACGCGGCCTGACGCTGGTCGATCCCTCGGCGGTGGAGTTGATGCGCTCCTATGCGGCAAGTGAATTTGAAATTCTGCTGAAGCTGCGGCTTCCTAATTCCCTGCCTTATATGTTCAATGCCTTTAAGGTCGCGGCGGCGCTGAGCATGATCGGCGCGGTTGTCAGCGAGTATTTCGGCGGCAATCGCTCGGCGCTGGGGGTATTTATCACGCAGGAAGCGGCGCAGTTTCGCTTCGCAGAAGCTTGGGCTGCGATCATTATCGCCTGCGTGGTTGGCGTGACGTTTTATATGGTGATTTTGCTCGTGGAACGGCTTCTGATTCCATGGCACGCGTCGGTACGCCAGGCGGAACGTTGACGACACAAGATGTGCAAAGTGCGCAATGTTCGTTCGTTTATATACAACTTATGCTACGTAGGGAGGATGGAAGATGAAAATCACAAATAGGTTGCTGCTCATTTTCTTGCTGCTTTTGACATTGACGTTAGTAGCCTGTGGAGGCGCCGAGGAACCGGGGGACGATGCGGCTACCGTGCCGGTAGAGGAGCCCGCGGACGATGGGGCGGCCGAGGAACCGGCTGGCGAGGAGGATGAGCCGGCAGAGGAACCGGCCAACGATGACGAGGTTGCGTCTGAAGAGTTGATCCCCGTACGCCTCCAGCTGCAATGGGTGGCTCAGTCGCAGTTTGCCGGCTATTATGCCGCCCAGGCGCAGGGCTTTTACGAAGACGAGGGGCTGGACGTTACGATCCTCGAAGGGGCCGTGGAAATCGTGCCGCAGCAGGTCGTGGCGGCGGGCGACGCCGAGTTCGGTATTGCCTGGGTGCCAAAAATGCTGGCTTCACGCGAGGCCGGCGCGGATCTGGTCAACATCGCTCAAGTTTTCCAGCGCAGCGGCACGATCCAGGTAGCCTGGGCTGATTCGGGAATTGAGTCGGTGGCGGATTGGGCTGGCATGCGCGTCGGTACCTGGGGCTTCGGCAACGAGTGGGAGGTTTTCGCCGCACTGCGCATGAACGACATCGACCCCGACAACCCGGATGAGGTGACCATCGTGCAGCAGCCCTTTGATATGTCGCTGCTGCTGAACCGCGAAATAGACGTGGCGCAGGCGGAGACGTACAACGAGTGGGCGCAGCTTCTGGAAGCGACAAATCCGGAGACGGGCGAGCTATATCAGCCCGAGGATTTCACCGTGTTCGACTACAACGAAATTGGCACGGCGATGCTCCAGGACCACGTCTTTACGCGCGAGAGCTGGCTGGCGGAAGAAGGCAACGAGGATATCGCCCTGCGCTTTCTGCGCGCCAGTTTCCGGGGCTGGATCTACTGCCGCGACAACTTTGACGAATGCGTGCAGATTGTTCTGGACAACGGCCCCACGCTGGGCGAAGGGCACATGACCTGGCAGTTGAACGAAATTAACGACCTGATCTGGCCCTCGCCAGACGGGATCGGCGTGATGGACCCCGATCTATACCAGCAGACGGTGGACATTTCGGTGGACTTTGGCGTTCTGACTGCCGCGCCTGACGACGCCGCGGTGCGCACCGACCTGGCGCAGCAGGCGGTTAGCGACCTGGAAGCGGAGGGCCTGGACGTGCGTGGTCTGGAGTTTGAGAAGAGAGATGTAGAGGTTACGCCGGGCGGGGAGTAGTGACTGTAGGAGTGACCGGCAGTTCCAAAGTGCCGGTCACCTACTGGAAGTGCCTGGTACCTACACTTCACCAGGTATCTCGTTCCGCATCCCGCTGTGGATCGCGTAGGCGTTTTTGACGGCTGCGAGCAACGCGCCTTCGATCCAGCGGCGGTGGCGGCGATCGCAGGCGTCGTTGGCGAACCAGATGCGGTTCACGGGGCGCACGATGTTGTCGAAAAAGCTGCCGCTCAGCTCATAGGGCCGAAAAAGCGGACCGATGCCTCCGGCGTAAGGATCGAGCGCCCAATCGTGCGAAATGCCAAATTCGAAGGTCTCGCGCGCTTCGGGATGGATTTTGGCGAGGTCCTGAAGGGCCTGGGCGATGCGTTGATCCTCGGTCAGCATGCTGTAAGCCATGCTGTCCTGGTCCCACGCGTATGAGGCGATGAGCACGCCGTTGGCAAAGCGGCGGTCCTGCCCGGCGGGCGTATAGACGACGTTGCGAATGGCGAGGTCGGTGACAGTGACGCCGTGGGCAATGTTGTATCTGGTCTCCCACCAGCGCTCGCTGAACTGCATGAATATCTTGTGCGCGCGCCCGTAGTAGACGTTGCGCACGGTATACCATTTGTTGGGATCCAGTCCCTGAATTTCCATGTGGCGCAGCAGGCCGAAGGGCACAGTGAGAATGCACTCGTCGGCTGTTACGCTCTGAGAATAGCCGGTGCGGTCGCGGAAGTGAACGGTGACGGCCTGTGTATCCTGGTCTATGGCGTGCACTTCGGCGCCGAATCGGATGACGTCCATAAGATGCGGGGCAAAAGCGTAAGGCAGGGAATCGGAGCCGTCTACGATATAGAGAAGATCGCCAAACACGTCTTCGAAGTAGTGCGAAAACCATTCGACCAGCGAAAAGTGAAAGCGGCCCTCGAGGTTCAGCAGTGGACCAATCATCTCTAGCGCCTGGTCGCTGAGGATGCTTTCGTGGAGATAGTCGATGAGCGAGTAGCGGTCGTATTGCTCAACCAGCTTCTGCCAGCCGTTCTCTCCGGACATAAGGTCGATGAGCGGCTGCACGCTCAGCCTGAGCAGTTCGGCGGGCAACATGGCGGCTTCGGAAGCGGGCAGGTCAAAGCCGCATTCGGCGGGATTGAACAGGCTGCGGCGAAGGGCTTTGTTGTTGAGGCAAATGAACGTGTCCTCGTCGTGCATGCCAAAGGGCGCGGTCGCCAGTTGGAATCGCTCGTGGATGAGATGCTGCGCGAGCTTGTGTTGCTGCGGGAAGCGCATCGCGCCGAATTCGCCGTACATTTTGCCGGGAAAGCCGTGGTAAGTATACACCCGCCCGCCAAGCCGGTTCTGTGCTTCCAGAATAGTGACGCGGTGCCCTGCCTCGCGCAGCAGAAGTCCGGCGGTGAGGCCGGCCATACCGGCGCCAATGATGACGATGCGGCGAGAAGGGAGATCGTTCGTTGGCAGGCCTTGTTTTAACGTTTCCAGGCAGTCGATCTGTTGCATTGGTGGCTCTCCTTGTGTGATGTGGTGAATGGCGCAGGCCCGCAATCAGGATGATTGGGCGACGAAACGTTATCTAATAATCTCAATAGACTTCGGGAACGAAGGTCTGCTCGTCATACGGCATGCGCACGTAAGCGTCCTCGTCCTCGCGGGGTGGGAGTTCGATGGGATCGGGCACCACGTCCTCATAGTCGACCATGCTTAAGAGGTGAGTGATGCAGTTGAGCCGCGCGCGACGCTTGTCGTCCGAATTGACGACGTACCACGGTGAGAGCTTGGTGTCGGTGTATTCAAACATACGGTCCTTGGCCTTCGAGTATTCGAGCCAGCGGCGACGCGCCTCGAGGTCCATGGGGCTCAATTTCCAGCGGCGGCGGCGGTCGTTGGCGCGCTTCTGAAAACGGCGTTCTTGCTCGTCGTCGCTGACGGAGAACCAGTATTTGACCAACCGGATGCCGTCTCGAATTAACATGCGTTCGAATTGGGGACAAGAGCGCATGAACTGCCAGTATTGCTCGTCCGTGCAGAAGTTCATGACGCGCTCGACGAGGGCGCGGTTGTACCAGCTGCGGTCGAAGAGCACGATTTCACCGGCGGCCGGAAGATGCATCACATAGCGCTGGAAGTACCACTGACCTTTTTCCCTTTCTGTCGGCGCGTTGAGCGCGACGACGCGTACGACGCGCGGATTGGTGCGTTCGGTAATGCGCTTAATCACGCCCCCTTTGCCGGCCGCGTCGCGCCCCTCGAAGAGAACCACGAGGCGCAGCCCTTTCTCGCGCACCCAGTATTGCAGCTTCACAAGCTCTTCCTGCAGCCTGACCAACTCGCTTTCGTAGACTTTGCGCTTCAATTTGCCGTTTTTCTTGTATAAAGACGCGTCGCGCTGGTCTTCGAGTTGGGAATCTTCGCCGTCGGTTGAGAGAATGGGCTGTTCTTCCTGAAGGTCCATGTTTTCCTCCTGAAATGACCATTAACTATGGCGAGTGGCTGCACGAGGGATTTGAAGCGGGAGCGACCGGCGGGCCATTGGACACGCCGACTTTCCAGCCGTTATGATTATAGCATAAATTAACTACGTTAATCCGGGTCGTGTGATCTGGCATAGACATTCGCAGCGAAACCAAATTATTTGATTGGAGAACGATGATACTTGTAACCGGCGCGGCGGGGAAGACGGGACTGGCGGTGATTGCGGCCCTTTCACAAAAGGGGGAGGCAGTGCGCGCGTTGGTGAGGCGTCCGGCGCAGGAGGCGTTTGTGCGCGAGGCGGGCTCGGTGGAGGTCGTCGTCGGCGACATGAGTCACACGGAGGTCTGGCCGCCGGCGATGGACGGGATTCGCGCCGTGTACCACATTGCGCCGAACATGCACCCGGAAGAAGTGTTGATGGGTCGCAACGCGTTGAATCGCGCGCGAGAGACGGGAGTTGAGCATTTTGTTTTTCACTCGGTGCTGCACCCGCAGACGGCGACGATGCCCCATCATTGGAATAAGCTGCGCGTGGAGGAGATGATTTTCGAGTCGGGGTTGCCCTTTACGATTCTGCAACCGGCGGCTTACATGCAGAATAATCTCGGCGGCTGGCGCCTGATAAGGGAAGATGGCGTGTACCGCGTTCCTTATCCGGTCTCAACACGACTGAGCCTCGTGCACCTTGGGGACGTGGCGCAGGTAGCGGCGCGGGTGCTCACCGAACCGGGCCACACGGGCGCGACATATGAGCTTGTGGGAACGCAACCGTTGTCGCAGACGGAGGTGGCTGAAGCGCTGTCGCAGACGTTGTCGCGGCCGGTGAAGGCGCGAGAGATCACGTTGGCTGAATGGCGGGAGCAGGCAGAGCAGGACGGGACGCCGGAATATGCAGTGGAGGCATTGCTAAAGATGTTCCGCTATTACGCGGCCTATGGATTTGTGGGGAGTCCGGGGGTGTTAGGATGGCTTTTGGAGCGGGCGCCGAGGACGTTGGGAGAGGTATTGGAGAATTGGAGAACTGGAGATTAGAGATTAATTCTTCGAGTCTCCAGTTCTCCATTCTCCCAATCTCGAATCTCTATCCGAGCACAGGCTCTCACGGAGTTGAGCTTTCTGAATCTTGCCCAGCGCGGTACGGGGCAGAGCATCGACGAAGATGACCTGTTTTGGGGCTTTGTAGGGGGCTAGCCGGTTGCGGCAGTGGTCGACGATCTCTTCTTCTGACGGCGACGTGCCGTCGGCAGGCACGATCACAGCGGTGACGCGCTCGCCCCATTTTGGGTCAGGGCAGCCGATGACGGCGCTGGCGCTGATGGCGGGGTGCCCGGCGAGGACTAGCTCGACCTCGGGCGGGTAGACGTTGAGCCCGCCGCTGATGATCAGATCCTTGGACCGGCCTTTCAGCGTGAAGTAGCCATCCGGCTCGCGCATCCCGAGATCGCCGGTCTTGAGCCAGCCGTCGGCCGTGAACGCTTCGAGCGTCTTCTCTGGTTGGCGCCAGTAGCCTTTGCAGACGTGCGAGCCGCGGATCTGCAGCTCGCCGACCTCGCCGTCGCTCAAGATCTCGCCGCTTTGTGAATCGACGACGCGGACCTGCACGCCTGGCAGGGGTAGGCCAACGGAGCCCACGCGGCGCTCTCCATACAGCGGGTTGGAAAGGTTCATGCCCGTCTCGGTCATGCCGTATCGCTCCAACAACGTATGGCCGAAAGTCTGGCGGAAAGCCTCAAAGGTGTCGTCGGGCAGGCGATCGGAGCCGGAAGTCAGCAGCCGCATTTGGCTCAGGTCGTAGTTGGCGGCGTCCGGCACGGCGAGCAGCATGCGATGGATAGTGGGTACAGCCATAAAGACAGTGCATTTGCGCCGAACCAGAATGTCCAGGGTCCGCCGAGCGTCGAACTTGAGCATTATCAGCGTGGTTGCGCCGGCATTGAACGCGCCGTGCAGGGCGACGACCAGCCCGTGCACGTGGAAAATGGGCAAGACGTGCAGCAGCACGTCGTCCTGCCGCCAACCCCACGCGCTGTGCAGCGCGTCGATGTTGGCGCTGAGATTGCCGTGAGTGATCATGGCGCCTTTGGGTCGCCCGGTGGTGCCGCTGGTATAGATCATCAGCGCGGTGAGCTCAGGATCGGCGGGGATCGGGGGCAGTTGCGCCGGCCGAACGTCGACGTCTGCCAGAAGTTCGAGGAAATGAGCGTTTCCCTCGCCGCGTAGATAGACGACGTTCTTCAGATCGGGCAACGGTGCAAGAATCGATTGCACCGTGTCGCGGTTGTCCTCATGGGCAATAAAGAGAGCGGCGGCAGCGTCCTGCAGGAAGTAAGCCAGCTCGTGCGGGGGATAGGCGGGATTGAGCGGCAAGCTGATGGCGCCAAGGCGCATGATTGCCAGGTGGACGTAGATAAATGGCAGGCCTTTTGGGAGTTGCAGCGCGACGCGGTCGCCGCGCTGCACGCCGCGTTGCTGGAGGTAGGCCATGGTTTGCTGTACTTTTTCCTCAAGCTGGCCGTAGGTGAGCGGTTTGTCATCTGAACCGAGAATTTCAATGGCGACCTTGTCTTTCAGACGGCGGCAGTTATCGACAAGGGTGTGGAGGAACGTCATAGCGGTGATTCCTCTTGTCCTTGCTCAACCAGACCTAGCTGCTCCGGCCGCGGCGGCCCTGCCTGTTCACGGAATAAGGTCGTCCGTTGCGGTCCTGCGGCGTCGGCGACGCGTTCTACATGTTTCGGTAGACTGTTTGAGGGCTCTTCACCGGGGGCAAAGTAGGCGAATTCGGCGGCTTCGTGGTTTGTTCGAAGCTTGCCGCCCCTGGCTTTTGCCAGAAAAGTAAACAAAATTGCGCCCGCTTCGGGCTTCGTATAGACACCTGACAGATCCAGAAGGTTGACGTCCAGGCCAGTTTCTTCTCTCGTTTCGCGGACGGTTGTTTCCCATGGCGCTTCCATGCCTTGACGTCCGCCGCCGGGCAGGTTCCACACATCGTGGTCGCGCCGGCGGACCCATAACACGCGGCCTGCTTCGTCCGTTAGTACGACAAAAGCGCCCACATGCCACTGCGGAGGTGGATGGAACGTGGGCTGGCCGCGCACGGCGCGTTCGAGATCTCTGGCGTGATAAACCAGGTCGCGCAGCAGGCGCACGCCGATGGGCATGGGCTGGTAGCCCCAATAGGGTGGGCCGCCATCGTGAGAAAGGGCGCGCGCCAACATCTCGCGGTGGACGCCCAGCATGGGCCTGGGGGGCGGGGAGACGCCCTTTAAAGCGACCTGAAGCGACTCTGCAGAGGTCTTGAGCTGCCCTCCGCGCTGAATACAACGGAAGACGAAGACGA
>JAICPS010000337.1 GCA_025929715.1 Anaerolineae bacterium
AAGTGACCGGTATCCAGTTCAGGTGCCGGTCATTTAATGTAGTGCACGGAGACGTATAATCATGAACATTTCGGTTGAAATGATTAAGGAATTGCGCGCTCTAACCGGGGCGGGTGTGCTCGATGCTAAGAGGGCATTGGAAGACGCTGGTGGTGACTTTGACCAGGCAGCAAGCGTACTGCGCGAGAAAGGCTTGGCGCGCGCCGCCAAGCGATCGGAACGTGATGCCAGCGAGGGCTTGATTGAAGTCTATTCCCACCTTGGGAATCGTGTTGGTGTGATGGTGGAGCTTAACTGCGAAACTGATTTTGTGGCGATGAACGACCAATTTCAGGAATTGGCTCATGACCTTGCGCTGCACGTCGCCGCCATGGCTCCCAGATACCTCAGCCGCGAGGAGGTGCCGCAGGGAGATCTAGACCGCCAGCTTGAAGAACTGCGGTCACAAGCCCTACGAGAGGGCAAGCCCGAGAACATCGTCGAAAAGATCGTGCAGGGCAGGCTCAGTAAATTTTATGCCGAGAACGTGATCCTCGAACAACCTTTCGTCAAGGACGACAGTGTGACCGTAGAGGATTTGATCAAGAATGCGATTTCTAAGCTTGGTGAGAACATTATCTTACGAAGGTTTGTGCGTTATGAGCTTGGCGACTCGGCTGAATAACCTAATACAAGGGGCGTTCATTTGAACGCCCTTTGTTTTCATCTGGCCCTTATGACATGGGGAGCTGGGCGCAAATCCTGAACTTTTGACGGAGCTCAATGATGTCCGACCCAGTATACAACCGGATTTTGCTCAAAGTGGGGGGCGAAGCGCTAGCCGGCCCTGATGGATTTGGCATCGATCCGGCCCGAGCCGCAGAAGTTGCCGCGACCGTAAAGGACGTTTATGATTTGGGGGTGCAGGTTGCAATCGTCATTGGCGGCGGCAATCTGTGGCGCGGAACCATCGGCATCGAGTATGGGATGGAGCAGTCTACGTCTGACCATATTGGCATGATCGCCACGGTGATGAATGCGCTGGCCCTTCAAGATGCCCTGGAACGTCAGGGGGTAGTCACGCGCGTTCAGACGGCCGTAGAAATGAGGTCAATTGCCGAACCGTACATTCGACTGCGCGCGATAAGACACCTGGAGAAAGAGCGGATCGTGATCATTGGCGGCGGCACGGGTAATCCATACTTTACCACGGACACTGCGGGCGCGCTGCGCGCAATGGAGATAGGGGCCGACGTGCTGATTAAGGCCACGAAAGTTGATGCGATTTACGACTCTGATCCGAAGCAAAATCCTGACGCTAAACGATTCAAGCAACTATCCTATATTGATGCGCTTAATTTCCGGTTGCGGGTGATGGATAGCACGGCGATTTCGCTTTGTATGGAAAATGAGCTACCTATCGTCGTACTCAATTTGTGGCAGGAAAACAGTGTGAAGCGGTTGGTGATGGGGGAGGCGGTTGGCACCGTCATAGGCAACTTTGAACAGATTTAAGAGATGAGCCGCAGGCGGTTCGTCCACAAGTCAGGAGGCCCCAATGGTTCGCGATTTGCTACAAGACGCCGAGGTTCGAATGGTCGGAGCAGTCCATGCTCTTCAAGCTGATATGGCAACATACCGGACGGGGAGGGCGTCACCGGGCCTGTTGGATCGCGTTACGGTGGAAGCATACGGATCAGAAGTGAATCTGAAACAGGTTGCCTTGATCTCCGTGCCAGAGCCACAACAGCTTGCCATCCGGCCCTACGACACCAATATTCTGTCTCAAATTGAAAAGGCAATTATGAAGTCGGATATTGGCATTACGCCGAATAACGACGGCAAGATCATCCGCCTGACGATGCCGCGGCTGACAGAAGAGCGGCGCCGCGATCTCACGCGCCAGGTTGGCAGGCGCATCGAGGAAGCCAAAGTATCCGTTCGAAATATTCGCCGAGATACTCTAAATGATCTGCGAGAATTTGAAAAAGAAAAAATGATTGCGGAAGATGAGTTTTACGAAGGTCAGGACGATCTTCAAAAACTGACGGATAAGTACATCGCGGAACTCGACGAGTTGGGCCGCCAAAAAGAAGCCGAGATAATGGAGGTGTGATGCCCGCGAAGTCAGAACCGCTTGACCTGACGGCTGTCCGGGTTCCCCGGCACGTCGCCATCATTATGGACGGCAACGGCCGGTGGGCGCGGAAACGGAATCTGCCGCGGGTCGCAGGACATCGGGCGGGAGCGGAAAATCTACGTCGAATCATCAACGCCTGTGTTGAGTTCGGTATCAAGATTCTCACGATTTATGCTTTCTCAACGGAAAATTGGGAGCGTCCAGAGTCTGAGGTTCGTGGTTTAATGAAGATTTTCACGCGGGTCCTTGATCAGGAGCTGTCTGAATTGCATGCCCAGGGTGTTTGTCTGCACCATCTGGGCGACCTGAATGGAATTGAACCGGAACTGCAACAAAAGGTGCTGGACGCGCTGGAGTTGACTAAATCGAATGATCGCCTCACTCTAAATGTCGCCTTTAACTATGGGGGCCGGGCTGAGATTCTACACGCGGTACGCGAAATGCTTGGCGATGGGATTTCGCCCGACGAGCTTACGGAAGAACTATTCAGTTCATATCTATTCACATCGGGATTACCTGACCCGGACCTCGTCATTCGCACCAGCGGAGAATTGCGGATCAGTAACTTCCTGATCTGGCAGGCCGCATACGCGGAGTATTATGCAACGCCATGTTACTGGCCCGATTTTGATCGCGAAGAACTTTATGAAGCATTGGTGGCCTACAGCCAAAGGGAACGTCGCTTTGGCGCCCTCCCAGAAGACGGCGACTAAATCATCGTCGCCCACATCTTCCATATTTCTTCAGCGCGCAGTAAGTACTTTTACGCTGGGCCCCCTGGCTCTGCTGCTCATTTATCTTGGCGGCTGGTTTTACTTTATTCCATTTACGTTGATCATCGTCCTGGCGACTTTAGAGTATTCGAAGATGCTCGGACGGCTGGGCTTGCAGCTACCGGTCCAAATATTACTGCCTTCGGTCTTGTTGCAGCTTGTGGCGGCTGAATGGTCCGAACTGGATCTGTTCGCGCCCGCGTTGGCGTTGAGTCTGATCGTCGTAGCTCTTTACGCGCTCTGGCGCTATGAGCGGCGCGCGGCGAGTATGGTTACTGCCGAGTGGGCAGGAATGGTTGCCGGGATTCTTCTGCTGGGCTGGATGAGTGGGCACTTCTTCTTGTTACGCGCACTGCCCGAAATGGCCGTTTCGTGGACAATTTTGGTGATGGTGAGCACCTGGGTCGCCGACTCTGCAGCCTACGTCTTTGGAACGCGCTTCGGACGCCACAAGCTGGCCCCACGCCTGAGTCCCGGCAAGACGATCGAAGGATACGCTGGAGGCATTGTTATTGGAACCGTAGTAACCGTGGGACTTGCGCTGCTTCTCGATCTCCCCTGGACGCTGGCCCTGCTGCTTGGCCTTCTCATTTCAATTGTTAGTCCAGGCGGTGACCTGGCGATATCGTTGATAAAGCGGGAAGCCGGTGTAAAGGACTCGGGACAGATGCTTCCGGGCCACGGCGGCGCTTTGGATCGTATTGACAGCCTTCTCTGGTCTGTGACGATTGCCTACTATGTTATCCTCTTTTTGTCGTAAGTATTTGGCTTAGAGCAATTTAGCGAGGATACGTCATGATACGGCCAAGAACTGAACAAATTGTGACCATTGAGCGCTTTATTCTCGAGCACCAGCCTCAAGAAGCAAAGGGCGATTTTACGAACCTGCTCTATGACGTGGCGCTCGCGGCCAAAGCCATTGCCCATAAGACAAACCGCGCCGGGCTTCTCGACGTGCTGGGGCGCGCTGGCGGCGTCAATGTGCAGGGAGAGGATCAGCAGAAACTGGACGTCTATGCCGATACGATCATTTACCGGCTTTGCGACCACACTGGACGCCTCTGCTGCATGGCATCAGAAGAACAGGAAGAACTCGTCGAAATCCCGCCGGAGTATGCAAAGGGCAATTACGTCCTGGTTTACGACCCGCTCGATGGTTCCAGCAATATTGACGTCAACGTCAGCATTGGCACAATATTCGCTATTTTTCGCTGCGTCGATTGGGAAAAGCGGGGACGTCTGCAAGACGTGCTGCAGCCGGGTCGTAATATGGTGGCAGCAGGTTACGTCCTTTACGGCGCCAGCACGATGCTGGTGTACACCACCGGTGCAGGCGTGCATGGCTTCACCCTCGATCCCGAGCTTGGCGAGTTCCTGCTGACGAATGACAACATGCGCGTGCCGGAGCCTCCAAGGTATTACAGCGTTAACCATTCCTACTTCGGGCGCTGGTCGCCCGGCGTTCAGCAATATGTTCGCTGGTTAGGTGGACGCGACGGTAACGATGCGCCGCTAATGTCTCAACGGTACATTGGATCACTGGTCGCCGACTTCCACCGCAACCTGCTGCGAGGCGGTGTATTTGTGTATCCGGCCGAAACAAACAAGCCTCAGGGCAAGTTGCGACTGCTGTATGAGGCTGCGCCGTTGGCCTTCCTCATCGAAGAGGCCGGCGGATATGCCTCAGACGGTTACCGATCCATACGCGACATTGAACCACTTGACCTCCACCAACGGGTGCCGGTGTTTATCGGTAACCGCCAACTTGTAGAAAAGGCGGAGGAGTTTCTTGCGCAAGAAGCTCGTGTGCAAGCGGAAATGTCGGAAAACGAGGCTCTTACAGAAGAGGTGCTTTCAGAAGAAGCTCTCTGAGGCTGTAAAAATGGCATAAGATGCAATTGACGCTGTGAATTCAGCATGATATACTTCAATTGCCCAATAATATTCCCGTTTCACTTTCCTCCAGTGGTCAGAAGTCGGAACGAGAACGAACCTTTAAGTTCGTCTTTCCCACCTTGTGCTTCCCCAGTGTGTAAAGAGCAGTATGTGAAACAGATCTTTGCAAAACTGCCTTGAGGGTGGTCCATAAAAATCAATCCATCAATCCTGGGCATTTCTAGCGGAAGGCGGCCGGTAGACGAGCGACCGTCGAGCCAGCTTATTTAGTAGGGGCTTAGCAAACAAAAACCCTAAATGTTTTCACAATGGAATCACCCGTTCATCCTGTGATGGTACAGAGATAGCGCGTCTTGCGGTTGGCGTCTTGTCGCCGCAGGCGCCCGCCGCACGACTTCAATCTGCGCCATGACCGGCCTTAAGGGCGGGCATATATAGCAGGTATTCGATTTGGAGACGAATCCATGGATATTGCAGCACTAGAATCAAAACGTTTGACAGAACTCCGAGATAACGCGCGCGACATGGACATCAGCGGCTTCAGCACGATTAAGAAGCAGTAGCTGGTATATGAAATAATGCGCGCGGAAGCCCGCAAAAAGGGAAATGAATTTC
>JAICPS010000170.1 GCA_025929715.1 Anaerolineae bacterium
GATAAGGCCGCGATCGCCGTCATATCTCGTATCGATTGAAATTAGACGCAGCCGTTCATGCTGTTCGTGTCGTTCTACAAAATACTCGAGAAGATCAGACCGGTTTGAAGTCGTAAGAGAGTTGTCCTCGTCGGTCGGCTGATTCGGGGTAATACTATCTGAGTACCACTGAAAGGTTGGCTCAAAGAAATTGGCCAATTCTTCCTCAGCACCGCGATTGTAAGCATCGAAAAAATCCACAACAAGACGAGCTATCTCGCCGGGGCCACAGCCGTCAGGGGAGGTGTTGCTGTTACTCGTGACGGCAATCTCGGGAAGAAGTTTAGCTTGCTTCACACCTACCGTGGGCTGGATCGTTGGTGTTGGAGAGCTTGTTACGCTATTGCAGCTAACCAGATAGATACCCGACGCCAGGGTTTGCGCGCCATAGTATCTAGACCACGAAGGCGTCGCGTCGGGGGCGCCGAGAATGCTCAACACCATTCCGGATGCCTCCCCATAAAACTCGCGCCGTCTGCTGACGTGTTGATCGACGATTTCGCGAATATGCTCGTCTCGAAGGCCGCACGCGCGAAACGTGTCGTGCGCTGCTTGCGAGATACCACATTGCGAGCTGAATACAGGCTCCCCCGCGAAACTCGCGCCGTCCCAGTAATCTTCTCCAGGCGCCACAGCACATTCATTGCCGGCTACCTCTGCCGGCGCGCCATCAGGTTCTATGGAAGGAGACGTTGCTGGGGTTGAGGTTGCGTGGGACGCTCGCTGAGCCGTAGGCGTGGTTTGCGCACCGCTGTCGCTACAGGCTGCAAGTAAGCTCAAAATCAATAAGGTCAGAAGGATGCGCCCATATGACATGATCGTCCCCACTTTCTCGAATTACCGACGTATTTTTACTATACCATGGTAGTCAACCAATCTCCTTCAGACTCTTCGCTGCGAAGAGTTCGCTGCTCAGAGACAAGGCGCCGGATCGTTGGACAAGATTCCAATCTTGCCCTACAGGTTCTCAGAATGACGAGTCTCCAATCCCTAACCCCTAATCTCCAATCTCTCCCCATATTGCCCCACCCTCACTAATTTGCTACCATACTTTCAAAACATTTTGAATGTAGGGTAACTTATGCACCAAAGTTTGCACACGGTAAACGACAGCACGGTTGCGGGATTGGGGCGGCTGGCGCGCTTTTTTGGGTTTAGCGAGGTGATGGGACGCCTTTACGGCACCCTCTTGCTGAGCCCTGTGCCGCTTTCGCTGGACGATCTGGCGGAGCGGCTGCAGATCAGCAAAGGGTCCGTGAGCATGAACATGCGCGCGCTGGAGCGTTGGGGGATGGCGCTGGAAGTGTGGATGCGCGGTGAGCGCAAGAAGTATTATGAGGCGGAGCCAGATCTATGGCAGGTGATGCGCAATGTGCTCACTGGGCGCGAGCGTCGCGAGGTGCAGCTGGCGTTGGAGGTGCTGGACGACAGCGTGGAAAAGCTGAAATCGGCCGAGAGGGATTTGACGCCGCAGGAGCGGGAGCTGGCGGAGTTCTACCTGGGAAGGATGGACGACTTGCAGGCATTTTTCCACGTGGCGCAACTGGCGTTGGAAACTGTACTGGCGACTGAAGTTTCCCTGGATTTTGAAGAAATCACCAAGTTTGATATTGGTTAGTTCAGCACTTCTACCGCGGAGAGCGCTGAGAACGCAGAGAAAAGAGAGAAAGGAGCTCCCTTGCAGTAATGAAAGTAGCTGTCGGTTCCAGAAACCCGGCAAAGCTGCAGGCGGTGCGCAAGGCGATTTTGCGTGTGTGGCCTGAGGCGCAGGTGGAAGGCGTGAACGTGCCTTCGGGCGTCTCAGAGATGCCGATGAGCGACGCCGAATGTCTGGCGGGCGCGCGGAATCGGGCGCGGGCGGCGCGCGAGGCGCTGGCAGCGGACCTTGGTGTGGGCCTGGAAGGCGGGGCGCACGAGCAAGACGACACCCTGTTATTGATCGGCTGGGCGGCAGTGTACGCGGCCGATGGACGAGAAGGCGTTGCCGGTACGGCACGGCTGCCCCTGCCGGCGCGCATTGCCCGGCGCGTGGCGGACGGCGAGGAGTTGGGGCCAGTGATGGATGAGCTGCTCGACGAGCATAAGAGCAATCATCGTGGCGGAGCCGTGGGCGCGTTGACGGCGGGCCTGGTGGTGCGCGCGGAAGCATTCGCCATGGCGGTTTCCTACGCGCTGGCCCCGTTTGTGGCGCCGGAGTTTTACAGCGATCCCTCGTAAATTATTTTCCCCCTTTTCATAGCTAGCTCATTTGTGCTACACTGTCAGCGACGCCCCCACATATAGGGTGTGTGTCCAGTCGATTTCTTTCTTTATTAGCGGCAAAGAGGCAGAATGACCCTCGAATTCGAAAAGTTGACCGAATCGATCGAACGTATGGCGCAAGGCGCGGCCGCGCGGCGCGAGAATGAGAACGTGCTGCTGGACGCGCTGCTGCAGAAACTGCGCGAAAACCGGACGGCCTGGGATAAGATTGAAAAGGCCTTGGACACGGCCAAAGGTACGCTGGACATGAAGTGGTATCGTGGGGCGCGCCCGCTGAACCACGAGGAGCCGCTGGACTCCGCGATCGACGTGCCCCCGCTCCCAGCGCAAGCCACACTGGTCGCCTGCGATGGCTCTCAGATTGTACCGAATCGCCACGCAGCGTTTCTTTATTCGGTGATAATCGTGGGCATCATCGCCTACCACCACGGCCAGGGAAGCGCGCCATCTCAGGACACGCTGCCGGTGCTTGATTTTCCGGGCAACGGGCAAGAGGAAGAGGCGTTCGTAGACAACGCGGCGATCATCAGCTTGCGCCGGGACCTGGCGGAGATCGAAACGCTGGTCAGGTCGGCGGAACCTTACTGTGCGACCGGCGCGCCGGTCGTGGCCTTGCTGGATCAGCGGCTGCTCTACTGGCCTGTGGGCTCGAGCGGCGACGACGAAGGCCAGCGTGTGCTGTTTGGCTGGCAGCGGGCGATGAACGAAGCCGCGAACCGCAACTGCATGCTGACGGGCTACATTGACCGCCCCGGCAAGCGCTCGGTCCTCACCTTTCTGCGCACGCTGGACATTAACACGGCGGGTTTCGACAGCAGCGTGCTGCTCAAGCCGGATTACGGGCCCGGCTTTAACGACGTGTTGCTCTTCCGACGCGTCCTGCAAGAGCCGGGGCAACGCAGCGCCGTGTTCGTGGACGTTTCGCAGCACAACGACGCCTTTCGCGGGCGCCACACACACAACGAGGTCTGCTTCTTCTATCTCAATGCCGGCCGGCGCGGCCGGCAGATCGCGCGCGTAGATATCCCGCGCTGGGTCGCCGAGGACCCTAATAAAGTGCGGACGGTGCACGCGCTGGTCTACGACCAATGCCAGATCATGGGCAACTATCCCTACGTCCTGGCGCGCGCCGACGAGCTGGCGGTCATCGGTTACCAGGACCGCGAAAATCTGGATATCATGATTGAAAATGCCATGGCTCGCCTCGACGTCGGCGGTTCGGTGACGGCCAAGCAGAGCAGTAAGGAGGTGGCGCGCGCCGGACGTACACGCCACGCCATATAAGTAAGAAGGGAGGAATTAGCCTATGTTTGGAGCAAACGACCTGCCCCACACAATGAGCAACGGCAGCAACGGCGACGAAATTGGGCGAGTGCTGCGTGCCGGCACCATCGGATTCGCGGTCGGTTGCCGCGTCAACCAGCTTTCGACCCCCAGCTTCGGCTGCCTGGTGAAGGCGCAACCGATGGACAGTGAGGAAGGCATCTTCGGCCTGGTCTATAACATGCACATAGACGACGATCCATTGGTGCGCCGGTTGATTCTGGCCGAAAATCCGCGCCCGTCGGTCATCGAGGACCAGCGCAACAACCGGCTGCTGCCCATTGAAATGAGCGTGCTGACCGTGGGCTACGAGCAGGACGGCGTGCTGCATCACGGGCTGCCGCCACGCCCGCCGCTGAATCTGGATCCCGTGTTCCTCTGTCTGGACCAGAATGAGGTGACGCGCTTCACAGAAGGGACGGCCTACCTGCGGTTGATCTTGCGCGCTGTGGATACGCCGGTGCCGGTGGACCAACTGTTGGTGGCGCACGTGCAGCAGACCTACGAGCGCCGCGGTCAGGATGCGGCGTGGGCCTTGCGCGTGGTGCGCACGATCATCGACCTGCTGCGCACCGATTATGAGCTATTGATCCCGACCCTGGAGGCGATTGGCGACGCGCTGCCGCCGCTGCCGCTGGCAGCGAGCCTGGAGCCAAACTTTCACTGATGGCGCGCCGGACAGGAAGGCGGGAAACGCCCATGGAGCAACTGCTGATTACCTCTTGTATGGCGCCGATTGTCGATCGTTTCGTGTTGGCGCTGGCCGATTATCTGGGCAGGCGGTTGGGAATTGCCGCGCGCTTTGTGGACGACATTTCATGGCAAGAGCGCGAAAAATGGCTGGATGAGGGACGTGTTGACGTTTGCTGGCTGTGCGGGCTGCCGTATATTTGGAAGGCACAGAATGACGAGATCGAGCTGCTGGCAGCGCCCGTCATGCAGGGAAGCCGTTATGCGGAGCAGCCTGTTTATTTTTCAGACGTTGTGGTACACCGCGATAGCTCACTTCACTCATTTGAGCACCTACGCGGCGCGTCCTGGGCCTACAATGAAGCGCATTCTCATTCGGGTCACCTGTTGACGCGCTACAAACTGGCGACGCGTGGGCAAAACGACGCCTATTTCAGCGCCGTCATCGCCGCGGGGTCGCACCAGCGTGCGCTGGAACTGGTTTTGAAGCGCGTAGTCGATGCTTCGGCCATTGACAGCACGGTGCTGGAGCTGGTTCTGGAGGCTCAGCCGGAGATAGGGGCACAGATTCGCGTGGTGGACACGTGGGGACCGAGCCCCATTCCACCCTGGCTGGTGCACCGGCGAACCCCGCCACAGCTTCGGGCAGAGTTGCGCCGGTTATTACTGGCAATGCACGAAGAAGAGCAAGGGCGCGCCGTTCTGAAACTGGCGCGCATAGCACGCTTCACGAAAGTACGTGACGAAGATTACGATGCCATTCGCTATATGGAACGCGCGGCGCGGCACGTGGCGCTGGAGCCGCGGGCTCCCGCGCCGCGATCCACCGTGGGAGATAATTTATGAACGACGATATCGGGTACATTGTTGGCGGCGGTTTGCGCGAAGGCTTTTTGGTGCGGCTCACGGTGCCGGCCGAAACAGTGCAGGAAGGCAGTTTCGTCGTCTGCGATAGCGGTCGCTGGCGTTTCTACGGGCTGGTGACCGATCTTCAGCTGGGCGCGACCGACCCCCGATTCGCCGACGAGCGGTCTGGGCGGCTGCAGGCAGCCATCGATCAGTTGCTGCAAGGCAAGACGCTGTACACGACGCTCAACGTCTATCCCACCCTGATGCTGGATCGCGGGCCTGATCCAGACGCCGATCCGGCCGGTTTCATGGATTGGCAAGAGGAAATGGAGAGCGGGCGCCTAGGCCCGCAACCGGTGAAAACGGTGCCCACGCACCACGCCCCTGCACGCTTGGCGGACGAGGGCGACGTCGGCGAGATTTTCCCCGGCGACTTTGTCATCGGCTATACCATCGAGCAGGGCCATGCCGTCGGCCTGGATTTGCACCGCTTCGTGAAGCGCTCCAGCGGCATCTTTGGCGCGACGGGCACGGGCAAGAGCTTTCTCACGCGCATGGTTTTGGCGGGTTTGATGAAGGAAGACGCGGCCGGCGCTCTGGTCTTCGACATGCACAACGAGTACGCATATGACGACATGGATTCGGACAACAGCATTAACGTCCTGGGCCTGCGCTCGCTTTTCGGCAGTAAGGTGCGCGTGGCGGCGCTGGGGAAAGGCGCCACGGTGCGCGGGCACACGCCAGACTTCACGCTGGAACTGGCGCTCGACGATTTCCAAACCAGCGACATTCGGCTACTGGCAGAGGCCCTGAACCTGACAGACACGGCGGAGATCACACTGGGCGCGCTGTATCGCGATTTTGCCGATAACTGGTTCGCCGAATTTATGAGGCTGGAGCCGGGCGCAGTTGATTTCGATCCTGAAACGGGCAAGACACAGCCCGCCGAGAATTCGGTGGCTTTCTGGGCGCGCCAGAACAACGTTCACGAGAAAGCGGCGGAGGCCCTGCACCGCAGGCTGGCGATCATCAGCGACCGGGAGTACGTGGTGGAGCATCCTGCCTCGGATGCTGTGAGCGAGATTGTGGACAAGCTGGAACACGGTCAGCACGTGATTCTAAGCTTTGGGGACTACGACGACGACCTCGATTACCTGCTGGTGACCAACATCCTGACGCGGCGCATTCGGCAGAAGTGGGTAGAGAAGACGGAGAACTTTAAGTCGCGTAACGCATCGCCGCCTCGCCCGCTGGTCATCGCCGTCGAGGAAGCGCACAAGCTGCTCAACCCGCATATCTCAGGACAGACTGCCTTTGGTACGATTGCCCGCGAGCTGCGCAAGTATTTCGTCACGCTGTTGGTGGTGGATCAACGCCCGTCGGGCATTGACGACGAAGTGATGTCACAGCTTGGTACGCGCATCACCGGCTGGCTGGGCGACGAGGATGACATCCGCGCCGTGCTCACCGGGCTCGCCGGGCGCGAGCAATTGCGCGGCATGCTGGCGCGGCTGCAGGAGAAGGAAGAGGTCTTACTGCTGGGCTGGGGCGTGAAAATGCCGATTCCCATTCAATCGCGCCGTTACGGGCAGGATTTCTGGGACGAAATGCGTGGCCGCAAAAAGCGGGCGAGCAATGGCGGGCTGCCGGTGGTGGATAGTATTGACGAGATTAATGCGGATTTGTTTGGGTGAGGGGATGAACCGCAGAAGGCACAGAGAGCGCCGAGGTTAAGAGATTTGGAGATTGATCGCCAATCTCTAATCTCCATACTTCGCCACCTCCTCGATCAACCTTTGAGGGTTGCCGTCAAACACCTTCCAATCAATCTCGCGACGCACCATTTTTAGGAGGATGTCGGATAGGGCGTGGTTGACGGGAGTGGGAATGCCGAGCTCGTCTCCGGCGGCGGCGATGGCGCCGTTGTGAAAGAGCACCTCGCTTTTGTTGCGGCCGTTGCTGAGGTCGATGTGGAAAGAGGGCATTTTTTCACCGCGGCCCTCGCTCACGATACGAGTCAGGATGGGCCTAACCATGAACTTGGGTAGGCGGCGCACGGCGAGGGCCAGGCGCGTTGTAGGCGTGCCGGGCAGGTCGACCACTTTAATCTTGAGCCGTTTCATCACGGCCAGCGCCTCCTGCAACATTTCCATTTCCAGGTCAAACATTGGCTCATACTTGTAGATGGCGCCTGGATGGCGGTTTAAAATGGCCGAAGTTGCGTTGCCCACCATGTTGAGCACAGCTTTGGACCACTTCATCGAAAGGTGATCACCCACACGCTGGCACTCGACTTCTGCGTCAGAAAAGAGCGTGACCCATGGCCTGACGTCCAGTTTTTTTTGTGTCGGCGCCAGGGCCAGTCCTCGGCTTCTATGTTCTACGCGCACGTGGCCCGGCGTCAGACGGCTGACGGGCGTGGTCAACGAGCCGGCGATTACGCTATCGACTTCCAGCGCGTCCATGACCAGTTCCTCGATGCCAATACCATTTTGAAGAGTCAGGATCGGCGGATAGGGACGTGGCGAGAAAGCGATCAGCGGATTGAGCGCTTCGTTGACATCATAGGATTTGATTGCCAGCAACACGAGATCGTAGAGCTGATTTTCGAGGAACGCCTGGCGCACGGAGGTAACTGTCTGCGGTCTTACCAGCACATCGGGCGCGGAAGGGCGCGAGAGACGTAAGCCAGACTTGGCGATGGCCTCCGCCGCTACGATACGCGCGACCATCGTCACGTCGTGCCCGTGATGCGCCAGGCAGGCGCCCAGGTAACCGCCCACGGCGCCGGCACCGTACACGAGTATTTTCATTGCACCAGATAATACGTGATGGAAGCGCGCGCGTCCAACGGTCGCTCGGACACTTTCTATCCCAGGCGGCTGCCGGGGAAATCGGGATGGCCGTTAAGAAAGTCAGCGGCGGTCATGGCGCGTTTTCCGGCCAGCTGTACCTCTAATAGTTGCAGCGCACCCTCGGCGCTGCCGACCAGGAGATCGTCGTCGCGAGTGGCAACTTCCCCTGGTTCCAGCGCCTCTAATTCCCCGCCCGCGAAGGGTTGAGCGGCGAGAATTTTTAGTCGCCGTCCTTGCCAGGTCGTGAATGCGCCGGGCCAGGGGGTCATGGCGCGTGCGCGGCGGTCGATCTGCTCCGCCGCCTGGCGCCAATCCAGACGGCCGTTTTCCTTGTCTATCATAGGCGCGTAGGTCGCCAGCGACTCCTCCTGCGGGGTCGCGACCAGGTCACCGGCAAGGATCGCGTCCAGGTGTTGGCGCACCATTTCTGCCCCGAGATCTGCCAGGCGATCGTGCAGCGTTTGAGCCGTCTCTCTGGCGGCGATGGCAATGGCCTGTTTCAGGTAAACGGGGCCGGTGTCGAGCCCTTCGTCCATCTGCATCAGGCTGATGCCAGTCTCGGCGTCACCAGCAAGGATGGCATGCTGGATGGGGGATGCACCGCGCCAACGTGGCAGCAGGGAGGC
>JAICPS010000776.1 GCA_025929715.1 Anaerolineae bacterium
CCCCGCGCCGAAAGTGCGCACAGGTTCAAGCCCCCGCGGCCATTACAGACGGGGCTGCAGCTGCGGGTCAAAAGTTCTGGTCACCGCAGGCCCGGTGAGCCGAGTGCGTGCAGCATCTTGACGGTGTCCCAGGCGAAGTTCCGCCATTGAATCGGCAGGTGGTCGTCGCTGATCCTCAGTCCGTCGTATCAGGACCCAACCCGAGGAAGACACGCCCTGTCTTTCCGATCAGGAAGCGCCCTATGACCATGGATCGTAGAGATTTCTTGAAAGCTAGAGCATCGGACGATTACACGGACGCATATCCGGCGGCCTTGAGGTAGTTCCAGCATTCCTGTGGCTCGAAGAGGTCGCAGATGTTGCCGATGGCTCGCCAGAGCGCCTCGAAGGTTCGGGCTTCGGCCTTGCGCAGATGGGCCTTGAGCTTTGAGAAAGCTTGCTCGATCGGATTGAGATCGGGCGAATAGGCGGGCAGGAACAGGAACCAGGCGCCTCTCTGTTTCAGACATTGGGCTGCCTTCTCGCTTTTGTGGACCGCCAGGTTGTCGAGGATCACCACGTCGCCCTTCGACAATGTCGGCGCGAGTTGCGTCTCGACGTAGGTGTCGAACGCCGAGCGGGTGATCGGGCCATCGATGATCCAGGGCGCACTCAGCGCGTGGCAGCGCAGCCCAGCGATGAAGGTCTGGGTTCCCCAACAACCGAATGGAACGCTCGCGCGTAACCGCTGGCCCTTGCGGCTGCGGCCGCGCAGGCGCGTCATCTTGGTATTGACGAAGGTCTCATCCAAAAACACCAGCCGATGCGGCTGCTCGCGCATGCGGGCCTGACGCTGAGCTCTCCAGACGCGGCGCTCCTCACGAATGTCGGCGCGTGCGCATTCCGCGGCCATCAGCTGTTTTTTATAGGTGAAGCCGTGCCGGCACAGCAGACGCGACAGGGTGGCCGGGGCCGCGACCACCCCATGCTTCTCCAACAGCCTTGCGGCAAGATCCGGCATGGTGATGTCGGGCTGAGCCTCCACGGCGCGAACCAGAAACATCTCAAAGGGCGCCAACTTGCCCGTGCCGCAGGGCCGTCCTTGACGAGCCGGCGCGGGGGATCCGAACCGCCTCTGGCGCTGCATTAGCTTAATGGCGAAGCTGTCGCTAACCCCGAAGTGGCGGGCCGCTGCCCGGCGCGAATGGCCGGCCTCCACGAAACCCGCAACCCGCACCCGCAGATCCAGGGAATAGCTCTGGGTCATGATCCACCTCTTGGCAGCCGGAGGGAATCACAGTTCGGCCCAGCCCGGAACCTCTCGAATCCGTCATTCAATCCGACGCTCTAGAACACCAGCCGGACCATCGCAAGCGATTTTCTAAGAAAGACCTGCCATCCTGTGTGATACCGTTCACACATTGCTTTGTTTATTCTTACCACCTAAGCTTAATCTTGCTATAAAATATGGAAAATTTACTCTGGATTGCTTGAGGCTTTATTCATAATTATCAGATTTTGTCTATGATC
>JAICPS010000123.1 GCA_025929715.1 Anaerolineae bacterium
AGTACAACGGCCCTTTCCACCTGCACTTCGACCTCAGCGCCACCGAGGTGCTGTTCAACGACCCCGGCGACTGGCCCGGCCTCGACCGCCGCCGCATCTATCGCGATTATGTCGATCCGGCAGAGTTTATTAGCCAGCACCGGCGGGAGCGGGAATTGGTGGCATCGAATTCGCGCGAATTTTCGCGAATGGCTCCCAAAACTGGTGTAGAGGCGGTTCGCGAACCGCCTCTACTGGCTTAGACAAATCGTGCGTGATCACCCATGACATCACAACCAACGGACAGACAAAAAACTCCCTCGCCCTGCTGGCTGAGCGCGTAACCATCGTTTGGATGCTTCATCAGTGCGATCAGGGCAGCGAGAGTGCGGGCGGTCTCTTCCTTCATGGTCTGGTTGCGATATGAAATAGCATATTCGTAGCTACAGCCGTGTTCGTCGCTGTTGGCCTCCGCCGCTAGCTGCACGCCGAGTGATGTCGCGGCTTCGATGGACCCTAATGAATTGGCGCTGCCATCGCCAACCGCAAAGCCCCCGTTTAGTAAGTCGTACAGCCAGCTAACCGCCTCCGCAAATTCACGCAGATGGTAAGGATGGAGCAGCTCAAAGCGCTCCAGTTTTCGAAAATGACGTAGCAGCCCAATGGCCAGCATCGTCAACGCAATAGCCAGCGGCGCCGCCACGTGCCAAAGGTGAAAGTCCAGGATGCCCCACAACTCCAGCATGACGATAGAAGCAGTGAACAGCAGCGCTGTCCATTGCGCTTCCGAAAAGCCCCAGAAATAAAGGCGAATGGTGTCCGCGCGCAGAAATTCGAGCGTAAAGCGTCCGGCGCCATAGGCGATCACGTACCATGAAAGGGCTTCTCCAGGCGCGGCTCCGCTTAGCACCAATTTGGCGGCGACGATCGCGATGAATAGCAGCCAGATCGATTCCAGCAGCTGGACGGGCAGTAGCCGCACCCCTTGCAAATAGTTCACGTAGCCGGCCTCCAAGTGCACATCGCCATAGCGCACGCCCCAGCGATGTGGCCGGCCATGGCAACAGCCCACCATCAGGCAACCAAGGCGCCCGAATATCTGGGCAATAGCCAGGCTGATTGCCAGAAGATCAAGGTAGGGCAGAATCGGTTCGTCCACCAGCCATAGCAGCAGGCTGGCGGATGAGAGAATGGCGAACTGGAAGTGATAGATCCCCGATCCGGCCCAGATGAAAAGAAGCCCGTATGGCTGGCCAAATATCTCAACATTTTTCAGTAAACTACCGAAAAGCTCTGCGCTCTTGAACAGGACTACGACGATGAAGGCGCTTAAGAAAAGTATCCCGGCCGTTACCGCAGACGATAACGATGTAAAGCGGGTGATCGATAGAACAACAGCTATTGCCGAAACGATCCCGATGCACTGCCATAAAAGATAAGCATTCCAACTTCGTCCAAACAACTGGAATCCCGGCCGGACGAGTCGATCCAACCGTTCATTGAGCATTACGTAGGTCGTTGGCGCGCTTCCTTGCATAGAAGTCGGTACGATTATCCTGAGTGAAACGTAGGTTCTCGCCTATGAGCTACTTTCTCAAGCTCAAACAACAATGGAGACGGAACCCCCGGATCGTGCAGAGCCAGGTAAAAATACCCGACGCCACTGAGACCCGGCATCAATCCAGGCGTCCGAGGCCCAAGCTGTCCAAGGGGCCAACGGTGGCTGTTGCGAGCGTACAGTTCGATGCCACGAATCGCCACGCTTTTGGACACTTCATGCCCGGCGCTGAAATCGGCGCCCAAAATCCGCGCGCCTACGCTTAGGATGTGCGCGTTACCCGCAAGCCCATGGCAGAGCGAGAAGTTGACAGCGTCAAGCCAGCGCATTTGTTCGGTCCATGCCTTCGTCGTGGTCAGCGCGGTAACGGCCTCTGACCTATATCGCTCATCGCCGAGAATCTGGAAGGCGCGCAGGCGCGAGAGCGCAATTCCTGCTGCACCGTGGCACCAGAAGACCGGAAATGCCGGCCGACGACCATTCCGTCCGGGACGGGCGGGTATGCCTCGAAAGTCGGGCCAGTTGTTCAGGGCTGAGTCGAAGTGCGTGCGCTCAAAGTTGAAAGCCATTTCGGCATACATACGGTATCGAGAATCCCCCGTGGCGCGAAACAGTTCGAGCAACGCGCAGGCGATGCCCGCGGCGCCATGTGAGAAGCCGGTCAGGGGATGTTGTCTTGGAAAATTGACCGCTTTCCACGAGCAGCTCCCGCTTTGGCTTTCTGCCTTCTGCAGAAGCTTGTCCCCCAAGCGCGCCGCAACGTCCAACATTGACGAATTCCCGGTAATCTGCTGCATCAGAAGTAGGCCGGTGATAGTCCCTGCATGTCCAGAAATCAGGTCCGCATGCTCACCATCCTGACCTTTGTTAAGAATATCCTCGAGTAGTTCCGCGGCACTTTCGCTTAGCTGCGGCTCGCCAAGGAGAACGGCGATGTACTGGGCGGCAAACGTGACGCCAGTCAGGCCGCTGTAGAGGCCGCCGGCGGAATTAGAATTAAGCAGCGCACGCGCCTGTGCCAGTGCAGTGGTGATCGCGCCAAATACGGTGCGGCGTATCTCGTCGTCGCCAGCCGCCGCGTGTAGCTCCGCCAGAAACAGCGCGATGCCCGCAGCGCCCAAGTAGAGGTCGGGACCAAGTGCTTTGTAGGCCAGTTTCGCGTCACCTTCAGAATGGGAGTGCAATTCGTAGAGGTCCATACCCATCCAGTTGCACCGCCCTTCATGCCAAACGGCGCTGAGGACCAGGATTCGGCCTATCTCAAGCGCAACTGGCAAAAATGCCGCTGGTGAGGTCGCGTTCGCTTCACCCGCACTGCCATTTGGCGACGCGCGTCGTCTGTTGCGAGCGGGCCGGGGGTTGAAGTCGTAACCATCACTCGAACCTGGGTTGAGATAGGGGCGCTGGACGTCAAGCTCCTGTTCTTCAAAACATTCGATGACCATTGCCAGCCGCGCTGGCAGCGATTTCTTGCCCTGTTCATGGGCGCGCACCATTCCTTCGGCGACAAGCCGGCATCTGTGCGCCCCGAAGCTAACAGTTGGCGACGGATCTTCCGCCAGTCCGGTCCCAAAGGCGACAGGTTTCGTGAAGACGGGAGTTCCCTGGCGCAGGAAGGGCAAGAACCGTGGGTACAGCGCTTCAAGGATTGGACTGGCCTCGTCATAGTCGTGGTGGGATATGTAAAGAACGATAGGATCGGTGCGCGTGAAACGCGCCGGCTGGTTGGCGACCTTGAGCCTGAAAGCCAGGCCGCAGCGGTTAAAGTGAGACGTGACGGCCCGCACCAATAGCGCAGCGCCTTCCGGCTTCAGGTTCCAATAGATCCTGACCAGCTCAGAGTTATCGTCATTTGAAAGGCGAAAATTGCCGAGCGCCACATAGAAGCCGGGGGAAAAGGCGCGCAGCTCTTTTTCACCGTGTCCCCGGTTGGCGGCGGAAAGTCCATTCACAAATACTGCGTTGGCCGAGGTCAGAATCGGCTGCGAGCTTCGCGACTGGATCGACGTGGCCTTCCCTTTACAGTAAAAGTCG
The DNA here is from genome assembly GCA_025929715.1 of Anaerolineae bacterium. Classification (GTDB taxonomy): domain Bacteria; phylum Chloroflexota; class Anaerolineae; order Promineifilales; family Promineifilaceae; genus JAAYYY01. The sequence continues at coordinate 3,572 of JAICPS010000123.1, forward strand.
CTGTAAAGCCGCTGCTGCAATCTATTCAACAGATACTCTCTGAGCGAATCGTGCGGCAATGCTGCCGCCAGCCGGGCAGGCAAGTGGGGCTCCCTTTCGCCAAACCAGGAAAAAGTGTGAGCCCTATGGAACGAAACAGCCCGCAAAGCCGCTTCCAGTTTCTCAATCGTACTGACTTCTGTCATAGGCTGGTTCTGGAAAGGGAAGTCCCAACAAATGAACGGCGGCTTCCATCGGCCGCTGCAAAATGTTGGCGCACAATTGTAAGATACAGATTGCCTTAGAAGTCAATTCACTCTCATGCTGCAACTGCTCGTAGGCGCTTTGAACCAACCGTATGCCTGCATAGCGAGTTGCGCGCAGGAGTTGATCTTGTATCTCGACAGGACCGCTAACCCCGTTCCTGACGTAACCTGCCCAAAACTCGCGTATAGCCGGGTGCATTTTGCTCAGAGGAAATCCCGCCAATGCGAGATACTGGTCTGGTCCACTTTCTGAAGATAATGGAATGGAGGAAAGCCAGGCGTTGAGATATTCGCTGAATATGGCGCCGATATCCCAGCAAGGATCGCCGATGCGGGCCAGCTCCCAATCGACAATAGCAAGCCCCGGCTTGCGTCGCGATGCCGTGTCCAGCAAGAGCAGGACATTGTCCCATTTCAGGTCGCCGTGGATCAGGGCGCTGGCCCTCCAATCGTCCCTGGCCTCGTCAAACAGACCAGCAAGCTCTGGCGACGCTTGAAGAATGCCGGTGAACTCAAGATTAGACGTGCTCGAATTCAGCTTTAGCCAGCGCTCGTTCCTGAAGATAAAAAACATCCAGGGAAGGGCCGGCTCGACGCCGATAATTTCCCTTACTCTTTCAAGTTCCGTAACTGAGGATCGATGCAGTGTCGCGAGCGCTTTGCCCAATTCGCCGGCAACGCGTGAAGAAAAACGTTTGCGGCGATAATAATACTCGGCCAGGCTAATTGAACCGGGGATGGCCTGCAGAATCAGGATAGATTCTGTTGGATCGTAATCGTGATAGCGCGCCAGGTAACGGTGGAACTGCCCGCCGCCAAAGGCAGTTTCGAACAACCGGTATACGGCAGCTTCATAGGCAACCGTCGCCGGTCTCCCGTGTTCCATGCCCGTGTCCCTGATTTCCTGCTTCAGGAAGTAGCACGGTCCATTTTTGCTGATTGTCTTTACGTTGCAGTTGCGGCGCGAAGATTCTACGATGACCAGATCGTTTTCGACGATTCTCTCGCGTGAGACCAAGTCGCGGCGCAGCAGGTATTCGACGATGCCATCGTACTCTGTCAGCACCCCGGACCCGGTGGGCAGCCGGCCTGGGTAAGCCCGCATATCGGATTCTCAGGATCAGGAATGTCAGTCCCGCAGAACGGCCCACCAAACACAGAAGGCTGCGGTTCATCCTGTAGCGCGCTCCTTCGCCCCAGCGAACCGAAACTGCTCGTCCTGCGTGCGCGGCTCAAGTAGGCTGCTTGCAGGCTGCCCTTGAGAAACTCCGCGGTCATCGTTTGGCTCGTCGTCAGCTGCACGCGCACATCATGCGGCACCCATATGACGACCCGACCGCCCGGCAGCCGTTTGGCGCCGAGGACCTTGTCTTGTGGCAACTGGAAATACTGGCTCAGATTGTAAGTCGTGTACAGACGCACAGTATTCTCGTCAGTTCCCTTGCCAAAGAACACGCCGGAGAGCACCGTCAAATCTGGGTTACCCGGATCTGGCAGCAACTGTCGCAGAAACTTATCGTCATCCATTGCACTCGCATTCATATCGCGATCCATTTCGTCCATTTTGGGTCCTCTAATAGGTGGGTTACTGTCTGCGATGGAAGCTACGTGTGACGGTACGGGCATTATAAAACAGCAGATGGCAATAATCAATCGGGGAAATATCCGTTGTTGTCGGGCAATCGCTCGTGATAGAATGCAGCTTATATGTTCGAAGAATAAATCGTCCATTCGTGCCTGACGAACCATGACAACACAACAAACCATCACCCGCCGCTACCGGCGCATTGTCGTTAAGCTCGGCACCAGCGTGCTGACCGGCGGCACGCCGCGTCTTGACCGTGCGCATATGGTTGAGCTTGTGCGCCAGTGCGCCCACCTCCACAGCGTAGGGCTCGACGTTATCGTCTGCACGTCAGGGGCCATTGCCAGCGGGCGCGAGCGGCTGGGCTTTCCCAACCTGCCCGACACGGTGAGCAACAAGCAGCTATTTGCCGCCGTCGGCCAGAGTCGCCTTATGCTCGCCTGGGAACGTCTATTCGATATTTATAACATTCACGTCGGCCAGATTCTTCTCACGCGCGCCGACGTGGAAAATCGTCAGCGCTTTCTCAACGCCCGCGATACAATGCAGGCCTTGTTGGAACAGCGCATCGTACCTGTGGTCAACGAGAATGACGCCGTGGCAACCGCCGAAATCAAGGTCGGCGACAATGATAACCTCTCGGCGCTCGTCGCTCTGCTCGCCGAAGCCGACCTCCTGCTGCTGCTTACCGACCAGCCGGGCCTGTTCACCGCCGACCCGCGGCGCAACCCGCACGCCGAGCTGATTCCCGAGGTGCGAACCATCGATGAAACGCTGCGACGGCTGGCGGGCGGCAGCGCGAGCGGCCTGGGCGTCGGCGGCATGGCGACCAAGCTGCAGGCCGCCGACGTGGCGCGGCGCGCCGGCGCCGACGTGGTCATCACCGCGGGTCGCGCGCCGAATGTGATTTTGCGCATTGTGTCCGGCGAAGCGGTTGGCACGCGCTTTCCGGCGCTGGAGACTCCCCTTGCCAGCCGCAAACGCTGGATTCTGGCGGGCCCGTCCCCGGCGGGCGCACTGGTGGTCGATGGCGGCGCGGCGCGCGCGATTTCCCAAAACGGCAGCAGCCTGCTGCCGGCCGGTATCACCAGCGTCGACGGCGCTTTCGAACGCGGCGACGCCATCTCCGTTCGCGACGCTGGCGGCCGCGAGCTGGCGCGTGGCATCGCCCGCTACGGTCACGAAGACCTGGCGCGCATCAAAGGACGCCATTCAGATGAAATCTCACTGCTGTTGGGTTATGCTTACGGCCCCGTCGCCGTGCACCGCAACGACTTGATCCTGTTATAAAGATGCATCGAATTAGCGCAAATTTACATAAATTCTTGTTTCTACTTCGCGAAAATTCGTGCCCATTCGATGCACGTAATATTAGGAGAGCACGATGACCGATTTGATTGCCATGGGCAAGGCGGCCCGAGCGGCCAGCCGGGAACTTGCCATATTGAGCACAAAGGAAAAAAACCAGGCGTTGCTGGCCATCGCCGAGGAGTTAGAAGCGCAGGCTGGCGCGGTCCTGGCGCAAAATGCGCAGGACGTCGCCGCTGGGCAGGCCAATGGGTTGTCCGAAGCGTTGCTGGACCGCTTGCTCCTGACCGAAGAGCGGGTAGCAGCCCTGGCCGCCGACGCGCGCCGCATCACGGATTTGCCCGACCCGGTTGGTTCAGACATCGAAAGCAGGGTGCTGCCCAATGGCATGCGGCTCATCCGCCGTCGTATTCCCATCGGCGTGCTGGGCGTCATTTACGAGGCGCGGCCCAATGTAACGATCGACATTGCCACCCTGAGCCTGAAAACGGGGAACGCGGTCATCTTGCGCGGCGGTAGCGAGACCCTGCGCAGCAACCTGGCCCTGGTCAACGTGATCCGCTCGGCGCTGGAGCGCGCCGGCCTGCCGCAGAACGCCGTGCAATACGTCGATAACCCGGACCGCGAGCTGGTGCGCCAGTTGTTGCGTCTGGACGAGTACGTGGACATGATTATCCCTCGCGGCGGCGCCGGCCTGCACCGGCTGTGCCGCGAGCAGAGCTCAATCCCTGTCATTACCGGCGGCATTGGTATCTGCCACCTGTTTGTCGACGAAAGCGCCGACCTGCAGCGGGCGGTGGATATCATCGAAAACGCCAAGATACAGCGGCCCAGCGTGTGCAATTCGTTAGACACCTTGCTGGTGCACCGCGCCGTCGCCGCGGAACTTCTGCCGAACGTAGCGCAGCGGTTGGCCCAAAGCAACGTCGAGCTGCGCGCCACTCCGGAAGCGCTCAGCCTGCTGCAAGGGGACGGCGCGCGGGTGACCCCGGCCGGCGACGACGACTTCGACACCGAATGGTTGAGCCTGATCCTGGGCGTTAAGCTTGTGGATGGGGTCGAAGAAGCGATCGCGCACATCCAGGCGCACAGCACCGAGCACTCGGAGAGCATTCTGACCAACAATTCGGCCAACGCCAACCGTTTCGTGAACGCGATTAACTCCTCGGCCGTTTTTGTGAACGCCAGCACACGCTTCAACGACGGTGGGCAGTTCGGCCTGGGCGCGGAAGTCGCCGTCAGCACCCAAAAGCTCCACGCCCGAGGTCCCATGGGCCTTCAAGAGCTGACGACGTACAAATGGATCGGGATTGGCGACGGGCACGTGCGGGAATAGGTACTTTTTTGGCCAAAGAAGTTGGTTACACAGAGTTCTACCCTGCAACCGTTTACCCCTCTCATGCGTAAGGTTAAGTAGCAGTACATAATGTGGAGAGATTTCGCATGGTTATCGAACAAGAACCGATTAAGATCGAAATCCCGGTTGAAGAAGACGAAGTTGTCATGGTTCCGGAGCGCAGTTCGCCGGACGCGGCGCAACGTGTTAGCGCTGGGGCGCAACACATGGCAATGCGCGCACGCGATACGTGGCAAAGCGAGAAACGCCGGCAGACGCAAGCTCTCGTGCAACGCAGCTTGCGCCGGGGCGGAAGCGTATCGCGGGTTGGCCTGGTGCGCGGGCTAAACTGGCTCAGCGATCGGCTTGCAAAGCTCGCCGAGCGTTTTACGCCGGTTGATCAGAATTGACTTTAACGGAAACTCGCACTTTCTCGGAAACTTCCAACTGTATTAACAGCCAGTTTCCGGGAAAGTTACTACGGTGGTGGGACGAAGGCCACGCGGATTTACCGTGGCGGCGGAGCTGCGATCCTTATGCTGTGTGGGTGGCAGAGGTGATGCTCCAACAGACGCAAATCGCAACCGTGATCCCCTATTACCGGCAATGGATGGCGCGACTACCAACAGTTCGCGATCTGGCGGCTGCCGATCTAGACGAAGTGCTGAAGCTGTGGGAAGGGCTCGGCTACTATAGCCGCGCCAGGAACCTGCACGCGGCGGCGCATACGGTCGTAGAAAGATTCGGCGGCGAGTTGCCGGGTACGGTCGCCGAGCTGCGCACGCTCAAAGGGATCGGGCCCTACACGGCGGGAGCCATCGCCTCTATTGCCTTCGGGCAACGCGCTCCGTTGCTGGATGGCAACGTGATCCGCGTATTCAGCAGGCTGCTGGACCTGGAGAAGGACGTCACAGCGACCGCGACGCGCAAGGAGCTATGGCAGCTCGCGGCGCAGATGGTTCCACAGGAGCGTCCCGGCGCCTATAACCAGGCGTTAATGGAGCTGGGTCAGCGCATCTGCACCCCGGCGGCGCCGGACTGCCACCGCTGCCCGGTCGCCGCGCACTGCCTATCAAAGCAGCGCGGTACACAATTGGAGCGCCCGATGCGCCCGCCGCGCAAGAACATCCCGCACTACCACGTCGCCGCCGCCGTCATCTGGCGCGACGATGGTCGCTTCCTCATCGCCCGCCGGCCCCTCGACGGCCTGTTGGGCGGCCTTTGGGAGTTTCCCGGCGGCAAGCAGGATCCTGGTGAGTCGCTGCCGGATACGCTGCGCCGCGAAATTCGAGAGGAGCTGGCGCTGGAAATTGCCGTCGGCGCGCCCTTGGTCAGCGTGAAGCACGCGTATACGCATTTTCGCATCACGCTGCACGCCTTTCACGCCCGGCACGTTGGCGGCGCGCCGCAGCACCTCGGCGTCGCCGATCACGCCTGGGTCACGCTCGGCGATCTGGACAAGTACGCCTTTGCCCGGACCGACCGCAAGATTATTGCCAGTCTGCGTGAGAACGCCTTACGATAGCTGTGGCTGGTCTCCGACCTAGCGACATCGAAAATCCGGCAACATGCTCCACGGGAAAAAGCTATAATGATGAGCACCTTGAGCACCTTGAGCATCTTGGCTTGCGCCGTCCGTAACATGGGCTCCCAGCCTGCGCCCGGCGCAAGCCGGCGGCATACGCTACGAATGACGCGCTGGCTCCGCGAGCGATGGCGCGACGCGTTTCTGCTCCCGCGCAATTTGCTTCGCGACCTGCCGCGACGCTTGCAACGGCTGGCGGAGTTGCGCACTGCCCAAAGCTGCGTGATCTGCCTGTCGCCGCAGGAAGCGCCGGCCTCGGGTAGGCTGGTGCGGCTGCACGCGCTGACTTGTGCTGTTTTCGATCTGCTGGGCGGTCCCGAAATTGCCCAATACGCCATGCACCTGTTGATGCAGACCACTCCGTTAACTGCCGACGAGCGCCAGGCCATTGCCTCGGTGCTGGGGCCGCACGCCCTTCGCTACCAGGACGTGCGTATCGCCGAGGGCGGCATCCTACCTTTGATATTCCGCCTCAACGGCGGGCGCGCCTTTTGCGCGTGGCACACCATCCACTTGTCGCAAGCTGGATCACACACACGCACCGACCGCTCGCTGCTCGTGCACGAAGCCACTCACGTCATGCAGTACGAGCGCCTAGGCACGCCCTATATTGG
>JAICPS010000327.1 GCA_025929715.1 Anaerolineae bacterium
AATGGCATTGGCGCCGGCATTGTCGGCGTGATGGTCGTCGAGATGTTCAACGCCCCCGGCGGCATTGGCGCTCAGGTACGGCGCGCCAGCCACAGCTACGACGGCCCGCGCATGTTTGCCTACATCATCATCCTCATCGTCATCTCCCTGGGCCTGATATCCCTGTCGCGTCGCCTCGAGACCTACGTGTCGCGCTGGCGGGAGGAGGCCTACGTATGAGCACGATTCCGTCGAACGTTCTCAGGGACGAGCGGTCGCGTCGCTTTCAACTTTCGCTTTCAGGCCGTCAGAAATTTGCCTTACTCACCGTGCTAAACGTCGTCGCTTTTTTCGTACTTTGGGAGCTGTTTGCCATCTACAGCGGCATCCCGCACGTCTTCCTACCCAGGTTCAGCGCCGTCCTGATGGATGTGCCTCAGATGAACAGCGAAGGCATCCTCCTGGGCAACCTGTGGGTCAGCTTCATTAACTTCATGATCGGCCTGGTCGTCGGGCTGGTGATTGGCCTCCCGCTGGCCTACGCCATTGGCGGCATCAAGATCGTCGACCGGCTTCTGAGCCCCTATCTCTGGGCGCTCTATTCCACGCCGCGCATCATTCTAGTGCCCCTGATTTTTTTGTGGCTCGGCATCACAAATAATGCCCGCCTGGCCATCATCATTATCAGCGTCGTGCCATCCTTCGTCGTCGTCGTCATGGAAGGCGTCAAGACCACCAACGCCTCCTTGATGCGCGCCGCCAGGTCGTTTGGCGCCAGCCGCTGGCAGCTGTTCACGCAGGTAATCGTACCCTCTACCGTGCCCTTCATAGGCACCGGCGTGCGCATGGGCATGCTGCGCGGCCTCATCGGCCTTTATGTCGGCGAACTGTTCATCACCGCCAACGGGCTCGGAGCGATCATCGCTTACGCCAGCACGAGGTTCAATACGGCGCGTGTCTTTGCCGCGCTGCTCATTTTTGTACTCTTCGCCGTAGCCAGCCTCGGGGTCACGCGCTATCTCGAAGCGAAATTGACAGTGTGGCGCGAACTGCCCAACCTTTAACCACAGTATATTTCTAGAATGGAGGAGGAAGGTTATGTGGAAGCATCCGGTTGTATTGATTTTGGTCCTGTCGTCTCTCTTAGTGGCCTGCAATCAGGGGGCTCCCGAAAACGGCGGTGGGGGCGACCCGGGCGCTGAGGATCTCGGCGTGGATCGCGTAGAGTTTGCCACCATGCGCGACGACGCCGTCGATCTGATGCTGGTTTACTCCACTGCCGCACTGTTCTGGCCGGAAGTTGGTTTTAGCGAGCCGGCCGAGGTCATTGTCACCTCTGAAGCGGTGCCCGCTCTTGTTGCCGGCGAAGCGTGGGTTGCTCAGGGTGACACCAGCATTTTCTGGGCGGCGATTGACGAGGGCGACCTCGATCTGGTCATGGTGGGCATCGACAAGGACAACGAAGTGCGCATCCTGGGTTCTCGCGCCGGCATTGCCAGCGTCGACGATATCGAACCCGGTATGACCGCGAGCGGCGGCAGCGTCGGCGACTACGACGAGCTGGTGCTGCGCGAAGTCCTCGTCGAGTTGGGGGTCAACCCCGACGAGCTGGACATCATTTCTATGGGCGGCGGCGCCGACGGGCGCATGCAGGCCATGATCGCCGGGCAGCTTGATCTGGGCATCCAGCAGCCGCGCAACATTACTCCGCTCACCGAAGCCGGCGGCGCGATTCTCTATGAAGAGGCGGCCGAGGTGCCCCAAGAAGCCTATTTCGTCACGCGCGAATTCCTGAATGAGAATCGCGCGGCCGTGTGCGCCTTCTTAGAGGGCCGCATCATGGGCAAGCAGTGGGCAATCGAAGGCGAAGATATGCGAGCGAACATCGAGCAGGCCGTGGAAATTGTCCGTGGCTTTGACATCGACCCCACCGTGGACGAGCTTGCCGACTGGGAGCGCGAGTTGACGGGCAACCTGAGCCTGGATAACGGGGCGACCGTCGAAGGACTCGACAGCTTTCAAGAAAATCTGAAAGAGCTGGGCATCATATCCGAAGACTTCGACTGGCGCGACCACTCCGACTTTAGCTGTCTGCACGAAGCGCAGGAGAGCCAGGGCCTGGAACCGCGGCCAGTCGAATAACCTGTGGTAGGGGCGGTTTGCGAACCGCCCCCAACACCAGAGGATATACGTGAAATTTCATCTTGGCTTTCCATCAGGAAGCATCGCCGATCTCAAGATGCCCGATAACGCGCCGTTGGCGGCGTTATGTGAGGAGCTGGGTTTTGACACGTTGTGGCATTCTAACGAGCGTTTCTTTCGAGAGATGTTCGTGCGCATGGCGTCGTCGGCCATGGCCACCTCGCACATCGGCATCGGCGGCGCGATTGCCGAGCCGTTCGCCCTGCACCCGGCGCTCACCGCACAATCGCTGGCCACGGTAGACGAGCTGTCCGGCGGTAGGGCGACCCTCGCCTTGGGAGCCGGTGGCTCGGGCTTCCAGGCGATGGGCATTAAGCGACGGCGCTCGGCCGTCGCCCTACGCGAAGCCTACGAGGTGATCAATGGTCTGCGCGCGGGAGAAGAAGTGACCCTGGAGGGCCAAATGATACAGGCGCACCAGGCGCGGCTACAGTTTGTTGCACAGGGCGACCCGCACGGGACGAGGCCCTTATGGGTGGCCACGCGTGGCGACGTGACGCTGCGCACGGCGGGTGAATACGCCGGCGCCGTGATGATTGCCACCTACGCCAATCCGCAGGGCGTCGGCGAAGCGCTGGCGCTGGTCCGCGAGGGCCTCCAGAGGAGCGCCCGGCCCGCCGGCGCCCTGCGCATTATGTCGCGCGTAGATACCTGCGTGCACCACGACCCCGAGGTCGCTTACGCCGGCACGCGCATGATGCTCGCGCGCGTGCTGTGGGTCAGCTATCCCGACCGCAACTTTGTGCGGCGCGCCGGGTTGGAAGTGCCCCCCGACGTGGAAGCGTTGATCGCGCAACGGGACCTGAAACACCTACCCGCAATCGTAGAGGGTCTTCCCGATACGTTTGTAGACGCCTTCAGTTGGGCCGGCACTCCGGAACTGGTCGCCGGGCGCGTGGCGGCGATAGCGCAGGCCACAGGTATCAGTGAATTTGGATTCTGGCTGCTGCTGGCCGAGGGGCAGACTCGCGAAGAAGCGGTGCGACTGCTCGCGGAAGAAGTACTGCCGCGGCTGCGTACAGCGATTTTGTAAATCGCTGAAAAAGGAACGAGTTGCAAACTCGTTCTACGAAAACACAGGAGTAAAACATTCATGGGAGAAATCCTTTACAACCCGGCGCGGGCCGCGACGGCCATGGACGAGGCCGGTGTGGACGCTCTTCTGGCCATCACCCCGGCTAACGTGCAGTATCTGACTCGCTTCCGTCGCGTGGGCAGCGGCCTGGCCCTCCTGCGTCGCGCTGATCTAGCAAATCCTGAATTATTCGTATCAACCTCCAACGTCAGTTTCTGCCTGGAAGATCCGTTGGACGGGCTCGTCATCCGGCCATTCGGGAATTTCTACCGCGCATTTACGCAAAATGGCGACCTTACCGAACGGGAAGCGTTCCTGCGCGCAATGCACGAAGCCACGCGCAACGACGCCACTTCCTGGGATCTGATCGCCGAGTCGCTGCGCGACGCCGGTCTGCAAAGCGGCGTCGTGGGCACCGACGGCACCGTGGACGGCCTGGCCAAACTGCAGGCGCTTTTGCCCGATTTGCAGGTCAAAAGCGTTGCCGAGCTATTCCGATGGCTGCGTATGATCAAATCCCCCGACGAAATCGCGCGGCTCGCCGAGGCCGCCCGCGTCACCGAGCACGCCATCCTCACCAGCGTGCAGAGCGCCTTTCTCGGCGCGACGCAGCGTCATCTCGCTCGTGTTTTCAACCAGACGGCGATCACGGCCAACTGCTATATCCGCCAGGACAACGCCTCCATCGACGGCGGTTCGGCCTTCGGCAATCTGAACACGCCCGGCGACGTGGTGGTCGACGGCAGCATCATCCGCTACGACGTGGGCGTGCACTACGAGGGCTACGCCTCGGACATCGCGCGCTGCTACGCCTTCCGCAACGTGCGCGACAAAGTGCGCCGCTATCAGGACGCACTCGTCGCGGGCCAGGAGCGCCTGCTTGAGTGCATCCGGCCGGGCGCCATGCCCGCCGACATTTTTAACGCCACGGTGCAAACCGTGCGCCAGGCCGGCATCCCCCACTTCGAGCGCACGCATGTGGGTCACGGCATCGGCATTGCCGGCGCCGGCTACGAGCCGCCACTGCTGTCGCCGTCCGACGAGACCCCCTTACAGGCGGGAATGGTGCTCTGCGTGGAGACGCCGTACGTGGAGGTCGGCTTCGGCGGCCTGCAGGTCGAAGATATGCTGGTGGTCACCGATGATGGTTACCAGTTGATGACGCACAGCGAGCGCCGTATTCAGGTCGTGCCATGAGCCGCGAAACATTTTTGGGCCTGCAGTGCATCCGCTGCGGCGCCCCGGCGGACGCGCAGCAGTTCCATGCCGGTTGCCCTATCTGTGCTGCGCGCGACGAACCGGCGAATCTGACCACGGTCTATGACCTGGATAAAGCGCGCCCCGCTTTCGAGCCGCAGGCGCTGGCGGATCGGCCCTCGAACACCTGGCGCTACGAGGCGCTGCTGCCCTTCGATGCTTCAGATGCCATCACTTTAGAAGAGGGCGGCACGCCGCTGGTGGCGCTCCCACGCCTGGCGCGCGAGCTTGGCATCCGCAAATTGTGGGTCAAGGACGAATCTCGCAACCCCACCTGGTCGTTCAAAGACCGCTCGGCCGGCATGGCCGCCACCCACGCGCGGCTGCTGGGCAGTCCGGCGCTGGTCGTTTCTTCCACCGGCAACGCCGCTGCGGCCGTGGCAGCCTACGCCCGCCGCGCCGGTATGCCGGGCATCGTCCTCTTCGCCCAAAGCGTAGAGCCGATCATGAGCGCATTTGTGCGCGCATACGGCGCGAACGTCGTCGCCACGCCCACCAAGGCCGACCGCTGGGTGCTGATGCGACACTGCGTCGAAGCCTGGGGCTGCTATCCGGCCGGGAGCTACACGAGTCCGCCCGTAGGCGGCAATCCCTATATGATCGACGGCTACAAGGTGATCGGCTTTGAAATTTGGGAACAGTTGGGCCGCCGCCGGCCCGACTGGATATTTGGCCCCACCGGCTACACCAACTGCCTCTTTGGCGTGCACAAGGCCTTTCAGGAGCTGGCGGCAATGGGATTTGTCGAGGGCGGCCCGCGCATCGCCGTCGCCGAAGCGTATGGCTCCCTATCGAAGGCCCTGGCCGAGGGGCTGGAGACGGTGCCCGCTTCGACGATCAAAGAGACGACGGTGGCCATCTCCATGGGCACCGCGCAAAACGCTTACCAGGGTCTTCTCACGATCCGCCAGTCCAACGGTAGCGCGACGCATGTGAGCAACGACGAGATCATGGCGGCTCAGAGGCTGCTGGCAGAGACCGAAGGCATTTTTGGCGAAACGGCGGCGGCGACAGGGCTTGCGGCGCTCATCCGGCGGCGCGAGGAAGGGCTTGTCGA
>JAICPS010000547.1 GCA_025929715.1 Anaerolineae bacterium
ACAGTGACGACGCTCTCGTGCTCAGGAACGGAAGCCGACTACCCATTTTCACAACGTTTACCTGCCTGAATGGCTTTTTTAACCATCCAGAAATTGACGCTCTTGCTGAGACCTTGCTCTGGACGCGAGGCGGCGGCATCGTAGCTGCCGTGGCGCCATCCGGGCGCACCTATTCCGCGCAGCAGACGCCTCTTGCCACCACGTTCTTTAACCGGCTCCTGAGTGATGACTCGCCTACCGTCGGCGAAGCGCTTCTACAGGCAAAGCTGGAAACCTTTCGAGAGCCAAATCTGGGAGAGGCCGTTCACACCTTCAACCTGCTCGGAGATCCGGCGCTCCGCTTTCAGGCTCCCGCCGCGACACAATGACCTCTCGATCCCATCGCCTTGACAGGATCGATCTGATTCGCTATCCTTTTTGCGTCTATACGAAAAGGATAGGAGGCGATTGTGAGTAACGACAGGCAACCACAGTTGATACCCGGTCATCCCCCGCTGACAGCGAATGCGTCGCTACAGGCCGCGCTAGGCGGTTTTGAAAAGTATATGGAGGACGAAGGATTTGCCGTCAACACCCAAAAGGCATTTCTTAGTGACGTGCGTTTACTGGGTAAATACCTGGGAATCGGCCAGCCTATAGGCGAGATCGGCACAAAGAATCTAAATGATTATCTCTACTGGCTTCAATTTGACCGTGGCGTCCCGTGCAGTCCCAAGTCCTACTCGCGACGCGTCACGACGTTGAAGGTGTTTTTCGGCTGGCTCTACGATACGGGAGTCCTCTATCATGATCCGTCTGCCGCCGTCGTACAACAAAGCGTCAGCAGCCCACTGCCTTCTGTCCCGACAGAGGCTGATCTCGAAAAAGGTCTTGCCGTAACGCAGCAGCTGCGCGAGGGCGACGACGAGAACAGTCCCGACGCGCGTCCTCACTTACTGCTGACGCTCCTGCTGCAGACCGGTATCAAAAAGGGTGAAGCGATGACGATCGTACCCAACCACATTGACCGCAGCGATCCGGACAATCCGATTCTCTTCATCCGCTACCGCGATCCTGGCAAGCGCTATAAAGAGAGGAAAATTGCCATCGATCCGGACTGGCTGGAGACACTGGACGAGTATCTTGAGCAGTATGAGCCTTCCGACACGCTATTTACGTGTACCGCGCGCAATCTTGAGTATATTCTAAGTGACGTTGCGCAAAGCGCCGGCCTGGACAAAAGTTTGTTCTCCTTCGAGAATCTTCGCTGGGCGTCGGCGCTGCACGACTTCATGAACGAAGTAGATGCGGATAGGATTCGCCAGCGCCTTGGCCTGTCGAAGGTCACATGGCGCGAGACGAAAGCGAAGCTGGAGAAGTTACAGCAAAAACAAGTAGAAGTCTATTCCTGATCGCTTACTCCAAGAGTTGCTCGCCTGGCGTCGTAACGTCGATGCTACCTTTCATGCGGTCCACCTCCATTCGTGCCCCGTCTTCGCCCTTGTAATAAACGATTGCCTCGACATCATAATTGTCGGTCGGTTCTTTGTCGCGTAGATGCATCGTCAGATTGAAGTTGGGCGAGAGCGCTTCGATAATCGTCAGCGAACCTGCCACCTGCCCGTGCCCATTCGTCGCCGTTACCTCTATCGATGGACGCTCCTGAAATGGCGTCAGGTTAAAACCGATGGCCACGCGTCGCCCATCTTCATAGACAAACAGGCCAAGCTGTTTTAAGCGTACGTCTTCACGAGCCCGCCCTCGCTTTTCTGGATCGTCGAAGAAATTTATCGGTTGCATCGTTTCATGCCTGGGATACTCTTGGCGTCATTCCTCTTCCTCGGAAGCGGGCTCATCAGAACGACCTAGATTATCAGACTGTCCTCCCGCGGAAAGCTGCCCGGCGTCGTGCCGGTACGACTCCAAGCGTTCCAGAACGCGGACCAGCGCCACCTTCCACTCGCCGGTACTTAGGTCGCGGCCGAACCATATTGCCTTTTTGCTAACCCTGACGCCATTGCTCAGATAGCGCTGCAGCCGGTAGCGAGGCGCCTGTTCTAATCCTGGTACGCGCAGGCGGATCTGCCCACTTTCGACTGTAATAGACGCGACGCTGGCACGCATCGCCAGGACCTTCACGCGTAGCTGATAAAGCAGATTGTCCACGGGATCGGGAATTGGGCCGAAGCGATCCGCCAGCTCCTCGGCCATATCGTCCACTTCCTCTAATGAATCGAGCCCAGCCATGCGCCGGTAAAGGCGCAGGCGCAAGGGCGCATCAGGCACATAGTCTGGAGGAATGTACGCTGCCAACGGCAAATCGATGGTGGCCGGTTCCGGTAGATCCATGACGACCGCCTGCCCATCGCGCGCCGCTTTACGCTGGCGCACTGCCTGCGCCAGCATCCTGGTGTAGAGATCAAAGCCGATGCTGGCAATGTGCCCGCTTTGCTCCGCGCCCAGCAACTCGCCTGCACCACGTATTTCCAAATCGCGCATGGCGATGCTATAGCCCGCTCCCAATTGCGTCTCCTCGGCGATTGTTTCCAGTCGCTGTTGGGCCTCGGTCGTCAACGACTTCCAGGGTGCATGGAAGAAATAGGCATAGGCGCGCCGCGTGCCGCGACCTACACGGCCGCGCAGTTGATAGAGCTGTGCCAGCCCAAACAGTTCGGCACGATCCACGATCAACGTGTTCGCGTTGGGGATGTCCAGACCACTTTCGATGATGGAGGTGCTTAGCAACACTTGAATCTCACCTTCCACGAAGTCGGTCATGACCTGCTCAAGCTCTCGCTCCCCCATCTGACCATGCGCCACGGCAAGTGATGCCTCAGGGATCAGCTTTCGCAACAAGTCGCGGACAATATAGATCGTTTGAACGCGGTTATGGACGAAAAACACCTGCCCACCTCGATCAAGCTCACGCAAAATCGCCCGCCGCAAAAGGGTATCATCCGCCTCACCCACATACACCTGTACCGGAAGGCGTTCCGAAGGCGCCGTATCGATGATGCTGATGTCGCGCGCTCCTGTCAACCCCATGTAAAGCGTACGAGGGATAGGCGTGGCGGTCATGGTCAGCACGTCCACTTCCGTGCGCATCTGCTTCAGCTTCTCCTTGTCGGACACGCCAAATCGTTGTTCTTCGTCAATGATCAATAGACCTAGATCCTTGAATGAAACGTCATCAGAGAGCAGCCGGTGTGTGCCGATCACCACGTC
>JAICPS010000177.1 GCA_025929715.1 Anaerolineae bacterium
GCCCACATCCATCTGGGTCGGGCCATGTTGGGTCTGGACGATGCTGGCGAGGCCCTAAAGTCGCTACAACGCGCGATCAATCTGGCGCCGGACGACGCGCGCGCCCACGCAACAGCGGGCGACGCGTACCGCACTCTAGAACAGCCATCTAAGGCGCGCGACGCCTATGAAAAGGCGGCGCACCTCGATCCGCAACTGGCGGCGCCGCACGTAGGCTTGGGCGACATATATGCGGAACAGGGCGACGCGGACGAGGCTATCGACCGCTACCGCCAGGCGCTGGCGCTGGATCCTGGTGAAGCCAGGGCGCACCATGGCCTGGGCGAGATCTTTTTCGAGCGCGGCGAATATGAACAATCAGCTGCCGCATTCGAGCAGGCTGCTGTCAACGCGCCCGGTGCGCCGGGCGTCGCCTCCGCGTTCCGGCGGCTGGGTGACGCGCTGAACGCCCTTGAGCGGTACGAAGCGGCAGCGGACGCCTACCGCCGGGCGTTGGCGCTGGAACCGCAGAACGCAGCGGCGCTGCTAGGGCTGGCGGAGACGGATCGCACCCTTGGCCATCTGCAGGAAGCGCTCAACGGCTATCGCGCCGCGCTGGAACAAAAGCCGGACTCGGTGCAGGGCTACGCGGGCGTGGCCGCCGTGCAGATCGCCTTGCGGCAGCCACGAGACGCCATTGCTGCGTTAGAGACGGTGCAGCGGATGGACTCAGATTGGCCCATTCCGTACATGGCATTGGGCCAGCAGCATCAGGCCATTGGTCATCACGAGCAGGCGCTATCGGCCTTCCTGAAAGCCGAGGAGCAGGATCCACAGCCGGCGGTCTTCGCCGGGCTGGGGGCATCCTATATGGCGCTGGAGCGCTACGGCGAAGCGGGAGAAGTTTATCGCGAAGCGATGGATCACGACGATACGGTAGCCCCCTGCCTGGGTCTGGGCGGCGTGTACATGGCCATGGGACAGCCGCAACAGGCGCTGGAGGCCTACGAAGTGGCTCTCGAGCGCGATGCTACCAGCCCTGAAGTGCACGAGGCGATGGGCCGCGCTTACGTAGCGCTGGGAATGTTCGAAGAGGCGCTGGGCGCTTACCACGCGTCGCTGAAGCACTCGCCCGGCCGGCCGGCTCCCTACCGCGGCCTTGCCGCCATTTATCATGGCCTGGATCGGAACGAAGAGGCGCTGACCTCTTACGAAAAGGCACTAGCGCTAGATTACGCCGCGCTAGGCAGCGCCGCGCTGGACAGGGACTTGCACGCTGCAAGCCTGCGGTCCAAGGTGGTGGTTGACGGGGTGTATGGAGCCATTTTGCAGGCGTTGGGCCGTTTTGACGACGCGCTCGTGGCCTACGAGCGCGCGCTGGTCGCAGACGGGCGCGACGTTCAGGCGCTCTCGGGCGCCGGGGAAGTCTACCATCTTGCGGGACGGCATGAGGAAGCGTTGATCGTCTTGAAGCGC
This sequence comes from Anaerolineae bacterium, assembly GCA_025929715.1. Lineage (GTDB taxonomy): Bacteria > Chloroflexota > Anaerolineae > Promineifilales > Promineifilaceae > JAAYYY01. Next base: position 1,456 of record JAICPS010000177.1, read on the forward strand.
GCCGCACGCATCGACCCGCTTCACGCGCCGGCCCACATGGGGGTGGGCGCAGCGAATGCCGCGCTGGGACGCCATGCGGAAGCGCTCGATGCTTACGAACAGGCGCTATTCCTCGATCCAGATAACGCCGCGGCTAAAAAGGGGATGGCCCGCGTCTACCTCGACGAAGGTCGTATCGAGGAAGGGATAAAGATGTACCAGGAGGCGCTAAGCCAGACGCCGCGTGACGGCGACGGATTCCGCCGCCTGGGACAGGCTTTTATGACGCTGCGACAGTACGAGAACGCGCGCGCCGCCTTCCGGCGCTCGTCAGACCTGGACGCTACAGACGTGAAGGCGCTTTGCGGCCTGGGGGCAGCTGCTGCACGCCTGCACAGGCCGCAGGAAGCTATCGCGGCTTATGAGGAAGCGGCGATCCTTGAGCCTCATAGCATGGCGGCGACGCTGGGCCTGGCACAGAGCCACGCCGCGTTGGAGCAGCATGAAGAGGCCATCGCAGCTTACCGACGCGCCACGGAGCTGGCGCCAGACGACGCACAGAGCTACCTGCACTTAGGGTATAGCTACGTGGCGCTGGGCGAGTACGATGAAGCCCGCGAGGCCTATAATATGGCGCTATCACTGCGCCCGAGCGATGGCGCGGTGCACCGTTTTGGGGGCGATCTTTTCCGGACTCAGGGGCGGCGCGAGCAGGCGGTTGCCGCGTACCGGCGCGCCGTGGAGCTGGAACCGGAGGACGCCGAGTCTCACGTGGGGCTGGCGGAAATCTTCCGCGCCACGGGCCGCCACGAGGAGGCCGTGTCGGCCTACCGCGAGGCGTTGCGGCTGGACCGCCGCCAGTTGACAGCCTTTCTGGGACTGGGCGACTCCTATATGGCGACGGCGCGCTACCAGGCAGCGCTGCAGGTCTACCAGAAGGCGTGCGCACTTGCGCCGGGCGACGGCGGACGGCAGGCGGCGGACGGCGGACGGCAGGGAGCGGACGCTTTGTGTGGGCTTGGGCTAGCGTATTTGCGTCTGAATCGCGTAGAACCCGCCGCGACGGCATTCCAGAAAGCGCTCACGCTGGATTCGCGCCACGCCGGGGCCTATGAAGGGTTGGGCCACGTGCTGCGGCGGCAGGAGCAGTATCAGGAAGCGCTGGAAGCCTATGAATTTGCCGCGGAGTTGGCGCCGGAATCGGCTGCCGTGCGCGACGGCGTCGGCGCTATGTACCTGGCGACGCAACAGTACGAAAAGGCCGTCGACGCGTACCACAGGGCGATTGCGCTCGATCGCGAGCTGGCAGTCGCCTACCAGGGACTGGGGGCTGCGCTGCGAGCAATGAACCAGACGCGTAACGCGGTCGAGGCTTACGAACAGGCGCTTGAACTGGGATTGCAGGAGGCGCAAGTCTATGAGGGATTGGGCGACCTTTATGCCGCGCTGCACGAACACAGCCGCGCGCTGGAGGCGTACCAGCAGGCGCTGAGCCTCGACTCGCGGCTGCCGGGCAGCCACGCAGGACAGGGTTCCGTTTACGCGCAGTTGGGCAAGATTGACGAAGCGTTAGCGGCTTTCCAGCAGGCAATCCGCATGGAACCGGGCTACGCGCGCGCGTATGCCGGTCTGGGCGACGTTCAGCGCCGCATGAATCGCGCTTACGACGCGCTGGTCAATTACCAGCGGGCTCTAGAGATTGAACCCGATTCGGCCGAAGCCTACTGCGGCGTGGGGCTCGTCTACGCCAGTATGGGCCGCTACAACGAGGCGATTGCCGCCTGCGAGCGGGCCATCGAGCTGGACGGGCACGCTACCCGCGCATACCTCGCGCTGGGCGACCTCTCACTGCATATCGGCCACCTGGATTCGGCGCAGCAAGCCTTCGAGAACGTGCTGCAAAGCGACGAAGAGAATGCCAGAGCGCTTAGCGGGTTGGGCAGCGTTTACTTGCAGCTTGGCGAGGTCGAGCGCGCGCGACAGGCGTTCATGCAGTCGCTGGCGCTGGAACCGGAGCACGCCGCGGCGCACGCGGGCATCGCCGCCGTGCATACACTGACGGCGCGTTATGGCGAGGCGGAAGTCGCTTTCGGCAAGGCGCTAAAGCTGGATCGCTCGCGGCCGGAGACGCACACCGGGCTGGGTAACCTGTTCGTGCGGCTGGGCCGCCACGGCGAAGCGCTGGAGGCGTTCCAGAAGGCGATTGGCCTCAATAAGAAGGACGCCGCCGCGCGCAGCGGCCTGGGCGATGCCTTCCGCGGGCTAGGTCGCGTGGAGGAAGCGCTGAACTCGTATGAGCGCGCCATCCGTCTCAACGCGCACTTTGCCCAGCCGCACATCGGGCAGGGTCATATCTACCGCTATTTGCGGCGACCTTACGATGCGCTGCAGGCGTTCCAACGCGCGGCGCGGCTTAACCCCAAAGCAATCGAAGCGTTCCTGGGTATCGGGGATCTGCAGGTGGATTGGGGACACCCGGAAGCAGCGCTGGAGGCTTACGAGCAGGCGCTGGACCTGGACGCGAACTGTAGCGAAGCCTATCTGGGGATGGGGGACGTCTATCGTGGACAGGGCGATTATGACGAAGCCATTCTACGTTACCAGCAGGCGCTGGCGCTGGACCCGGAGAACGGCGGAGCGCACGCCAACCTGGGCGACGTGTTTCACGCCATGGGCAACATCGAGGAAGCAGCCGCGGCTTATGAGCAGGCGGTGAAACAGCGCCCGCACGATGCCTTGTCCCGTGGGTCGCTGGCGGGGCTTTACCGCAAGCTGAACCGGGCCGAGGCGTATGAGCGTGAAATGGCCGTGGCGCGCGAACTGATGGCCGAAGAAAGCGACTACAACCGCGCCTGCCTGGAAGCAATCGCCGGCGACGCGGAGCGTGCGGTCAATCTGCTGGCTTCGGCCCTGGAAAAGCGGCAGGTGGACCTGGGCTGGGTGCGACAGGATCCAGACTTTGACTTCATCCGCCGCCATCCGCGGTTTGAGACGCTGGTGGGGGCGAGGGTGTAGAGTGTAGAGGACGGGGCGCGGGCAACCTGCCCGCCTGCGACCAGGATGGTCGTGGTCCCTGGACTCTGCGGCTCCGTTTATGTTGACACTATTCCACTTTTCGGATTAAATAGTCCCTACAGGCGCCACCCAGTGTTTTTCTCCAGTCATTCGTGTCGGCCTGTAGGATGGGCACATCAGCGCTTCCTACGAACGACCCATCCAACCTGATTTCACCGACCCAGAGAGGCGAATGGGGGATGAGTTGTTACTATGGCTGTAACCGCCCTGGTCATGGTCGATGGTCTGCGCCCTGACGCGCTGGCTGCGGTCGACTTGCCCAACCTTGAGCGCCTGCGGGCGCGGAGCGCTTACACGTTGGCGGCCTGTTCTGTGGAGCCGAGCCTGACGCTGCCCTGCCACATGTCGATTTTCCACAGCATTCCTCCCTCGCGGCATGGTGTGATGATCAATCAGTGGCAGCCGATGGCGCGGCCGGTGCCGGGCCTGATGGAGCAGGCCAGAGTCGCCGGGCTTCGCTGTTATTTCTTCCACAACTGGGAACCACTGCGCGATCTGAACCGTCCGGAAAGCCTCTCGTTTGTCTATTATCGCGATAACTGCTACACGCGAGATGGGGATCTGCATATCGCCGAAGAAGCGGCGCGCGTCGTGGCGCGCGAACGGCCGGATTTTGCATTTGTTTACCTGGGTACCGTCGACGTTGCCGGGCATCTTTACGGCTGGATGTCGCCGGAGTACCTGGCGCAGGCCGCGCACGTGGACCAGGGGGTAGGCATGGTGCTGGACGCGCTGGACGACGACGACTCTATCCTGCTGTTGAGCGATCACGGCGGTCACGAGCGCATGCACGGCACAACGCTGGCGGAGGATATGACGATTTTGTGGATGGTGGCAGGACCGAATATCCGTCGCGGGTACCAGATTCGGTCGGCGGTAACCCTGCTGGATTGTTCGCCGACGCTGGCGCGCATGATGGGCGTTGCGGCGCACCGCGACTGGGAAGGGCGGTGTGTGGAGGAGGTTTTTGAGCGGTAAGCGAATTACCCCAGAGGTCCGCGGCAGCCACAGTGGCGCGGAGGGGGCGGAGGGAGATGAGGGTTGGGGAGGTTTTATTGTCGTTAGGCGAGGTAATTGTGTCAGGGAGGAAAAAGGAATGAGAAGGAAAGCATTGGTGGTTATTGGCCTTTTGTTGTTGCTGACGTTGGCGGCGTGCCAACCGCAGACGGTGGAAGTGACGCGCGTGGTAGAACAGCCCGGAGAGCCGGAAATGGTAGAAGTGACGCGCGTGGTGGAAGTCGAGGGCGAGACGGTTGTGGAGACGGAAACGGTGGAGGTGACGCGTGTGGTGGAAGCGCCGCCGGAACCGACAGGAACACTGAACGTCGCGCTGCCGCTCGATCCCAATTCGATTAATCCGCCCAACGCCGCCGAGCGCATGGCGGGCAACGTGGTCAACCAGATCTTTGACAGCCTGCTGGCGGTCGACAACGAAACAGGGGAACTTGTCGCGGCGCTGGGCACGGAATGGGAGATCAGCGAGGATGGCCTGGAATATGATTTCACTCTGCGTGACGGTGTGACGTTCCACGACGGGACGCCTTTTAACGCGGAAGACGTGGTGGCTACCTTCGAAGCCGGAGCCGACCCCGTTAATGCCTATTTCGACCAATACGAGGGCGTCACGGTCGAGGTCATCGACGACCTTCACGTGAAGCTAATCACGGACGATCCTGACGTGCTGTTCATGCGCCTGTTATCTGAGCTGCCCATAATTTCCGCGGAGCAGTTCGCCGAGGGCGGCAACCAGGCCATCGAAGATTTCCCCATCGGCACCGGCCCCTTCAAGTTCGTGGAGTGGGTGAAAGGCAGTCGCATCGTGCTGCAAGCCAACCCGGATTACTGGGAAGAGGGCAAGCCTCACGTGGCCGAAGTCATCTTCCGTCCTATCCCTGAGTCCTCCACGCGCCTGGCAGCTATCCAGACCGGCGAAGTGCACATCGTCAACCGTCTGAGCTCGGACGAGGCCAAACAACTGCTGGGGGTGCAAGGCGTGCAGGTGGTGCGCTATCCAACTGATCGCGTCTACTACATTGCCTTTAATAACCTGACGACCGGCGTCGGCGCGCCGACTGAGGATCCGCGCGTGCGCCAGGCGATGAACCTTGCCGTGGACCGGCAGGCAATCATCGACGGCCTGTTCGACGGTTTCGCCGACCTTTCTAACGGCTTCGTTACGCCCCAGAACCTGGGCTACGACCCCTCCGTAGAGCCCTTCCCCTACGATCCAGAGAGGGCCCGCGAGTTGCTGGCGGAGGCGGGCTACCCGGACGGTTTTGAAATCGGCATGGCCTGTCCGATTGGCGCCTATACCAACTTTGAAGAGGTCTGCCAGGCCGTCGCCGGTTATCTGGCCGAGGTCGGCATCACGATGGAAGGCGGCGAGGTGCAGTTAATGGAGTCCGGTGTCTTCTGGGATCTAGAGGCCAACAAGGAGCTTGTGCCGCTGTTTGGCGATAGCTGGTCGGCCTCGGAAGGCGAAGCCTACCCGCGCCTCTTCGGCGCGCTGGGTGGCATGGACGCCAGCTATTCGGCCTGGTCTGATCCGGTTATCGACGACTACCTAGTGCAAATCAGCCAGGAGTTTGATCGCGAGGCGCGCGCCGAACTCTATGGCGAGCTGCAGCATTACATGATTGAAGATCCGTCGTTTATCTATCTTTACGTGCCGAATACGTTTGAGGCGATCAACGAAGCGGTGCAGGGCTACGTGCCCAACGCCGTGGAGCAGTATTATCTGAAGGACGTGTTCCTGGCGGAGGAGTAACGTCGTAGTTTGGCGCAGGTGACCGGCACTTTGGAAGTGCCGGTCACCTTGTAACCGTTATGCAGCGTTATCTGTTTTCGAGATTGATCCAGTCTGTGGTTTTGATGATCGGGGTTTTGATCATCGTCTTCTTCATGGTGCGCCTGACGGGCGATCCGGCTTCGTTGTTGATCAACCGCGATTTTGCATCGCCGGAGCAGATGGCGCAGATGCGCGCCGCGCTGGGGTTGGATAAGCCACCGGCGCTGCAGTTCGTGGATTATATGCGAAACCTGCTGCGCGGCGACTTTGGTTATTCGCTGCGCTTCCGCCAGCCGGCGCTGGAAGTGATTTTTAGCGGCCTGCCGATCACGCTGTTGTTGGCAAGTCTATCGCTGGGAATCGCGGTCGCCGTCGCCGTGCCGCTGGGCATCATCGGCGGAACGTCTCCCAACAGCTGGATCGATTTCGTCGCGCGGGTCGTGGGCCTGTTGGGGCAGGTGACGCCGTCGTTCTGGCTGGCGCTGATCCTCATCTGGATCTTTGCGGTGAACCTGCGCTGGTTTCCCTCGTTTGGCATCGACAGCCGCAACGCTTTCGTCCTGCCGGCCCTGGCGCTCTCGGTGGGTGGGATGGGGCAGCTGGCGCGGCTCACGCGCTCGGCGGTGCTGGAAATTCGCAACGAAGATTACATTCGCACGGCGCGAAGCAAGGGTCTGTCGCCACGCGCTATCGCCACGCACCATGTGGCGCGCAACGCGGCGCTGGCTCTGATTAGCGTGATCGGCGTGCAGTTTACATACGCGCTGGGCGGCTCGGTGTACATTGAAACGATTTTTGCCATTCCCGGCATGGGCTGGATGCTCAACGAGGCCATCCGCAACCGGGATTTCGTGATGGTGCAGGCGCTTACGATTTTTATTGCTTCGTTTGCAATCGTGATGAATTTGGTGACCGACATGCTCTACGCAGCAATTGATCCGCGGATACGGTTTTAGCGCGCTATGGCTGAGGTGACCCAGGTTACGCTGCAGAAGGAGTTTGAGGAGCCCACGCTTGGGGGGCGCGTGGCTTATGTGGCACAGCTATTGTGGCGCGACAAGGCGGCGGTGTTCGGGCTGGTAATCATCCTGCTGCTGGTCTTTTCGGCCATCTTTGCCGAGCAGCTCGCGCCTCACGACCCGCTAGATCAGAACCTGCGCAGCACCAAGCAGCCGC
>JAICPS010000578.1 GCA_025929715.1 Anaerolineae bacterium
CCTATTCCACGACCATTTCATCGGTCAGGCGGGCGGAGTGGCTATCTTTTACGTGGCAAATGACGCCGAGCGGGATGCGCTGGCCAACCGCGAGGCGCTTGACGGCTGGCAAGTACAGATGCACCCGCTCATTTTCGCCCGCAGCCCGGCAGCCTTCGACGAGCAAACCGCCTTCACCTTGCGCGCCTATCGTGGCGTAAACTGGGAGGAGTTACAGCGGGAAGAGCGCCCGACGTACGGCGATCCGCGGCGCGAGGCGGAGACGGCGAGCGAGACTGATTAAACCTCGACTAAAGTGTCGCTTTATCGGCATGGCACTTTGGGCGTGGCGCAGGCGTGCCGGATAACATTCCCTCAGCGCTTATATCCTCGTCGATATCTGGCCAGTGAACACCTTTTGATCGCTACTTTATCCACCGTGTTCATAGCATAATTCCCTGCAAGTAGGAAGTGAAAGATCAGATTTCTAGGCCCAGGCCGATTTGAAGCGAAGAGTGACTACCTAAAGTAACTACAAAATCGATTTTACTCACCTCGGCCAGTTGTGATGCTGTTATGAATATCAAGGATCGCCTTGCACAATATGCACCGGTAGGCTTGACAGTCGACCTTAGCCACCTCAGTCATAGCGAGCGCCGCATCCTTCCGCTCCTGCTTGAGAGCGCGCGGGCAATGGATGACGCTTTCTGGATTCAGAATTATGGTAACCGCGACGAACTCCTCGCTTCAACATCCGATCCAGGCGTAAGACGGCTTATCCTCTTTAACTACGGGCCGTGGGATCGCCTACGCTGTTATGAACCCTTTGTTGCTGGCGTGGATGCCAGAGCACCCGGCGCCAACTTCTATCCGCCCGACGTGACGAAAGAGGAGTTCGAGACGAGCGCTCTCGACAACCCGGCACTCAAATTCCCCTACACGATGGTACGTCGCGACAGGAAGGGCAACCTCTCAGCCGTTCCCTATCACAGCTTTTTTGGCAGGCAGGTGCAGCTGGCGGCGGAAAGCTTGCGTAAGGCAGCTAAACTGACGGATGAAGCTGCATTGAAGACATTTCTTAGCATGAGGGCTGATGCCCTGCTTACTGACGATTATCGTGCCAGCGACTTTGCCTGGGTGGACATGAAGGCGACGACGCTTAACGTCTTAATTGGACCCATGGAGATCGCCGACCGCCTCTTTGGCCTCAAGACCGCGTATGCCGCTTCCATTCTGGTCAAGGATTTTGACGGCAGTGCAAGGGTCGGACATTTCGCATCGTTCTTACAGCGCTTCCAGGATAATCTGCCTATCGAGGACGCATACAGGCAAGAGCGCCCCGGATTTGAAAGCGATTTGGCTGTGTATGACGTGCTTCACTACGCGGGCTTTGACAGGTCCAGTCCACCTCTCGGTGTAGCCTGGCCCGACGACGAGGAAGTTCGAGCGCACAAAGGAATCCGGTCCTTGCTGCTTCGAAACGCGATGATAGCGCACTTTGAGCTGATCCTCGCGCCGCTGGCCGACCTACTAATTGCCGACGATCAGCGCCGGTACGTGACGCCAGAAGCGAACTTCAACATGATCATGCTCCATGAATTAGCCCATGGACTGGGGATCAAACACACACTCACGGGCAAAGGGCCAGTGCGGGCAGCGCTTGGAGATCAGGACTTCGCCGTAGAGGAAAATAAGGCAGACCTCTTGAGTCTGGGCATGCTGGGTCAGCTGACGCAGTGGGGAATCATGAGCGAAGCGGACCTGCGCAACGGCTACGTCACCGCACTGGCGAGACTACTTTATAACGGCGACGGCGCTCGCTCTATTGCTCGCCTCACCTTCTTCAAAGAAGCGCGCGCTTATTCTCGCGACGTAGACACCGGCAAATATCGTGTTCATACGGAGCGCGTGCAAGCTGCAGCAAACGCGCTTGCCGAGAGAATGCTGCGCTTCCAGGGCGACGGCGACTATGAAGGAGCAAAGGCGTTTATTGAACAGTACGGCCGCCCCGACGAAGCGCTACAGGACGATCTGCGGCGCCTCGATACTGCAGGAATACCGCTGACTATTGCAATCGAGCACGGTTAAACGGTGATCGAAGCTATGTTTGGTTTCTCGTGCCGCGGCAGCTCAAGGTTGACAAGGACCGGGGCTCCCTTGATTCATCCACATCAATATCCCGTAGAAAAACAAGAGCCTTCATTGGCGGGGGAATTGAACGAGACTAGTACTTCGAAACAATGGCGCTGCGGGACCTACTAGAACATTACGCGAGCGAACGGTAAGTACTCTAGAATCGTTATCTTCAATCTTGGCTCGCGCCGGCTTCCCTATTTTTTCCCACTCAGTGAACTTGACGCACACCCATTTAACGGTAATGATGGAAGCAGTGGATCAATCAGAGGAGTCCGTTCTCGAGGAGCGAGGCTCAGTCGGGGAGGTCGCTCGGCTGGCACTGAAATTGGGCTTTACCGCGTTCGGAGGGCCGGCGGCGCACATTGCCATGCTCCACGACGAGGTTGTCACCCGCCGCAAGTGGATCGGCGAGCAGCGTTTTCTGGACCTGCTGGGCGCCACCAACCTCATTCCCGGCCCCAATTCGACGGAGATGGTCATCCACGTCGGCCGTATTCGGGCGGGATATGCCGGGTTGGTGGCAGCGGGCGCCGCTTTCATTTTGCCGGCCGCTTCCATCGTGCTGGCCCTTGCCTGGCTCTACGTCAACTATGGCTCTACTCCCACCGCGGAGTGGCTGCTCTATGGGATTAAGCCGGTCATCATTGCCATCGTCCTGCAGGCGCTATGGGGGCTGGGCCGCAAGGCGGTGAGAGGGATCTTTCTGGGTGCCGTGGGCGCGGCGGTCTTCGCTCTGTACCTCGCCGGCTTTGACGAGCTCCTGCTTCTCTTTGCTGGCGGATTGCTGGTCATGATCGTGCAGTACGGACGCCGTCGTTTTCGGGAAGAGGACGACCAGGGTCGGGGTGGCGCTGCCGTGGCTCTCTTACCCTGGCTGGGCTTGGCGCTGCCCGCTCTGCAAGCGGGCGCCGTCACCCTGGCTCAA
>JAICPS010000492.1 GCA_025929715.1 Anaerolineae bacterium
GATGCTCAAATGGAAACTAGTGTCTCGCCACGCACACCGACGATGAGACAGCCAATGAAGGCGCAAGAAAATAACAGGGCAATTTGATGCGCGCGCCACAGGCCGCCCGCTTTCATCAGCTTAATAGAGACAATATCGGCTGCACGGCGACGGGCTATCTCGGCCGCGTCCTGCACAGTGTGGCAGGTCTCGTCGGCAATGATCGGAACCTCGACGGCGCGACGGACCTCTTCAAGCGCTGTGATGCCGTGACATGGTTCTTCGACGAGCACGTCGTATGGCGCCAGGCGGTTAATAATGCGGATGGCGTCCTTGACCGTCCAATGGCCGTTGGCGTCGGCAATGAGGGTCGCTTCATCGCCCACTGCGTCGCGAATGGCGCGCACCCGCTCGACGTCAATACGCGGGTCGGTCATTTTCACTTCAAAGGCGCGAAAGCCTTCCTCGAAGCGCGCCCGGACGTCCTGGGCCATTTGTTCCGGCTCGTCAGCATACAGTGCAAACGTGGCGGTGGGCACAGGCTCATTCTGCGTCCGCCCGCCTAGCAAATCGTAAACAGGACGTCCTGTAATCTTGCCCATGACGTCATAGAGCGCGATGTCGAAGGCGGCCTTCGCAGCCTGGTTACCGCGCACGTAGTGATCCATTTGCTGGTGCGCGCGCCGGATGTCGAACGGGGAAAGACCAAGCAAGTAGGGAGCCAGCGTTGCCGCTGTATCGACCAGCGACCCGGCTGTAAGACCCAGGTAAAAGCCGATTGCCGTCGCCGTGCCCGTACCCACGACGCCCCTTGCAGCATCGGGACCGCCGGCATGCACTCTAACGATGATTACCGCTGATTTTTCGTCCCAGGCACGGTATGGCGCGCCGCTCACCGGCCGGAACGGAATATCGGCGCGGAATAGCTCGATGCAGTCGATCTTCATTTTTAGTACTCGTCACGTATGCTGGGCCGGCCCTGTCCGAGCCGCACCAGTTTCACGATCCAGTTATCAATATGCCGCTTGGTGGTGTGCGCTGCCATGGGAAAGAGCCGGTTTTCGTGGATTGCGTCCGAGAAACGAAGGCGTCCGTCAAACCAGTCGCGGAAGGCTGCTTCCTGTGCTCTGATGTTGTGCGCTTCGGCAATTGGCCGCGGCGGCGCCGCGGTGTCTTCGACGACAGCTTCGCCTCCCAAAATCTCCACGTGGAAAGGCCGGCCATCAAGCACGTCAAAGTTGATGGTGTGGTCGTAGCGCCGTAACGTTTGCTGTCCTTCAACAGTGGTTGCAGCGCTGCGCAGCAGCTCGTCTAGAATCTCGGGCAAAGGGCGGTCAGACCGTTGGTTCATCAGAATGCTGCCTCCTTCAGGATCTCGTCGGGATCGCCATAGCGCGCCGCCGCTGCGCGGACCTCTGGATCGTCGAGGACCAGCAGACGGCCATTCTCGATGCAGGGCTCATCGTCGATCCATAAACTGGCTTTGAGCAGGTGACCGTGCGTGTGCACCGGCGCGCTTTCCATCTCGGGCGTTGGCGTGCGCCCTGCCGTCGAGCCAACGGCGTAATGGGTGACGCCGGAACGCCGCGTAGGCATTGTGGCAAGCGGCGCTTTGGGGTTAACTCCCAGGGCAATTTCGCACAGAATGTCGGCATACTCACCACCGGCCGCGATAAGTCGTTTAATTAACTCGGCCTCATAACCTCCTTCGATCCGGCACCTGCGATCTTCAAAGGTCCAGCGCACGGGCTCGCTCAAAGGATGAACCACGTCCGAGCCAATTGGCGGCAGCCCTTTGTACTCTTCTTCGCCGTGCAGACCGTCGAACACGACGGTTCCATTGGCGTCTTTAAAGAACTCGATGCCTACCGTGGCGCCACAAAACTGGTTCCACTGACCCGGCATTAGCTCCGGTAACAGGAATCCAGTGTGGATCACGTAGCGCGGATCATAGGTCGCCGTCAGATCGGTACCGTTATCAGCCTGCACATGAATCGTCTTGGTAACGTCGCCCGGCGTTGTTGCGCCGTCCGTCCACTGGTCATAAATTTTCCTCGTCGCTAGCTGCATCACTTCGAAAGGAAAGCGAGCCCATTCTTCAGTCAACGCTTCGACACTGTTGCCCAGCGGCACGCGTAGCATGCGCACGTCATGCTCGATCATCGCCGTTTCCTGTACGCGCGGGAAGGTCTGAGCTTCGACCGATTTGAGCTGGATGACGACGTCGGAGCCATACATTGCCGTTTTGTAAGCTCGCGGCGGTTCGGCGCCCTGGCGCCAGCTCAGGCCGCCCGGCTGCGTCGTGACAATTGCCGGGAGTCCTCCCCGTTCCTCGACGGCCGCCAGCACTGCTTGTACAACCACCGGCGGAATGAGCGTATCTGCGAACACCGCCACGTGCTCGTCGCGCCGAACCTGGCAATAGTCCATCATGTTGCGCGCGGCGGGCAGCAGATCGAGTAGCCGATAGGGACTCATTTCCATCAGTACACCTCTTGGGGAGCCTTGTGCCCCACACCCAGACGCACAATCTTTGCCAGCCAGTGGTCAATGTGACGTTTGGTTGTGTGCGACGCTACCGGGAACATCTGGCCCTGTTCAATCAGATCGGACATCCTCTCCCGCCCAGCGAACCACTGCCGGAACACATCGCTGTTGGCCTTTATTTCATGGGCGCCTGTGATGGGTCGTTCAGGCATGGGGCCGTCTCTTAGCTGGACCTGCCCGTCCTGCGCCTCCAGGAAAAACGATTCGCCATCCAACGGCGTAAACTGCACGACATGATCGTACATTGCCAGTGTCTTGCGGCCTTCATCTGTTGCTGCACAGTTATCGACAAGGCCGGACAACGTTTCACACAAACCTTGTTCGCTCACTAGAAACTCACCTCCTTCAACAATTGGTCCGGATCGCCAAATTGCTCGGCCATTGCCCGTACTTCTGGATCGTCAAGCGCGACGAGGCGACCATTCTCGATGCACGGTTCGTCGTCGATATAAAGTGATGCCTTCAGCACGTGCCCATGCGTATGTACTGGAGCATATTCTTTGTCTGGCGTTGGGGCGCGTCCGGCTGTGGAGCCAATGGCGTAATGCGAGACCCCGGCATGGCGTGTCGGGTGGCGCGTGATTGGCGCCTTAGGGTTAACTCCCAGTGCGATCTCGCAAAGGATGGTGGCGTAAGGGCCGCCCGCGGCGACGATGCGCTTCATGACATCGGCCTCCATTCCACCTTCAATAGTGCAATAGCGATCTTCGAAGACCCATCGCACCGGTTCCTTCAGCGGATAGACGACGTCCGAGCCCAACGGAGGCAGCGCCTTGTAATCCTGCTCGCCGTGCAGCCCGTCAAAGACGACGACCCCATTGGCGTCCTCGAACAACTCAATACCAATCGTCGCGCCGGCCAACGCGCACCACTGGCCCGGCAGTAACTGTTCCGAAATCATGCCATTGTGGATGGCATAACGCGGATCATAGGTGGCGGTCAGGTCGGTGCCATTATCGGCCACGGCGCGGATGGTCTTGGGCCTGGTATGGGGCGCCGTTGCCCCGCCGATCCACTGGTCATAAACTTTGCGCGCGATAAACTGCATCAGGGGTGCGGGGAAACGTGTCCACTCTGAGGCCAGGTCTTCCAGGTTCAGGTCAAAGAGGCACACTTTGCGCACACCGTGCTCGATCA
>JAICPS010000299.1 GCA_025929715.1 Anaerolineae bacterium
ACGATCCTCTTATTTGCGTCTCCCGAGAGTACCATTTGTGCAACCCGCACCGATTGCGCGTCGGTCACGCGTAAGCCATCTACTACCTGTGTAGTGATGCCCAGCTTTTCCTGCAGCTCAGTAATTCCACGTCCGCCGCCGTGGATAATGACCACCGGCTCTCCGAAACCGGCGACCGCAATGGCAAATCGCTCCAGGTATGTGTCATCTACAAGCTCATTGCCACCAACTTTGATCACATTCATTGCACTCTCCGTCGCGTTACGAAACAGATTTTAACCCTCAGAATCACGAGAGCGCCTCACCTTCTGGCAACCTAAACATCACATTCATATTCTGAACCGCCTGGCCCGCGGCCCCTTTGATCAGATTATCTATCGCTGACGTAATAATCAGCATGTTACCGGCACAAGTGAGCCCAATGACGCAGCGATTGGTGTAGTTGGCATGCGCCAGCGAGGCTAGCTTCCCAGCCGGTAGTATTTTCACAAACGGCTCGCTCTCAAACGCCTCTATCATGACTCGACGTATTGCAGCCTCATCTCCCCCAGGTGTTAGGGGAACGTATATTGTAGAGAGGATACCTCGGGGAACAGGAAGCAGATGGGGAGAGAATATTACCGATGGAGCAGGTTGGCGCCAGTGTCGCAGTTGCTGTTCGATTTCTGGGAGATGGCGGTGCCCACGACCGATCTTATATGGCGAAAAGTTGCCGGATACCTCCACAAAATGTGTATTCTGTTTTGGTGCGCGTCCGGCGCCTGAAACGCCTGATTTGCTGTCGGCAATGATGGTGCCCTGCACCAGCCCGGCCATCAGCAGCGGTTTCAATGGCAACAGGATGCTCGTCGGATAGCAGCCCGGATTTGCCACGAGCCTCGCCTCGGGTAAACAGTCTCGCGCATATTCTGTCAGACCATATACCGCCTCGTGGAGCAACCCTGGCGCCGGATGTTCAGTCTGGTACCAATCCCTATAAATTGCTTCATCCTCAAGCCGGAAGTCGGCGCTTAGATCGACCACACGGGCGCCCGCATTAAGTGCATCGACGGCTTTGGCGGCTGAAGCTCCGTGAGGTAAGCACAGAAATACGACGTCAACCTCCTCGAGTGGTGCGTTGTCGAGGCCTATTAGTTTGAGTGATGGCGCAGACGGAGCGAGATCGTCCAGGCTGGCGCCGGCATTCGATTCCGAAGTGGCGAAGTGCAGATCGACGCGAGCGTGCCTAACAAGTAGCCGGACAAGCTCGGTTCCTACATAGCCACTGGCGCCTATGATGCCAGCTCTGATCATATTCATCTCTCCACACAACAAAAAACCCGCCAGTCCAAATGAGGTCTGGCGGGTGCATCTGACCGGTGAGCCTATATTATCGCGACTCAGACAACCCGAAGTGCCAGACCAGAGGTCTGGCGACGACGCAAACGGCGCTCAACAGCTGTCATAACGAGTGTGCGATACATACCGTTCATAGTAGCAAATTATCGACAATTGTCAACATTAGCGAAAATTCTTACAATCGGGGCGCTGTTCAAGAATCCACAGCGCTAAGATTACTATATCCCTTCTGTAAGGAGAAGAACAATTGTGACAAAGAGACCCATATCGAGATCGACGACGGCGACTTCAAGCCCAGACCGCAGCAGAAATCTGGCGATCTGGGGCATCGTAGTCCTCGCCATCGTCGCTCTTGGTATTGTGCTATTCCTCAACCTCCGGTCTCCGGGCGAAATTGAGGGGCTTCAACGTATCGCCGGATTGCCACGCGACCATAATAACAACGCCCAGTACGACGCTGTTGACAAGCCACCGGCAGGAGGGGTCCATTTCGACCGTTGGCAGAATTGCGGTGTTTATACGGAACCAATCCAGACGGGCAATGCTATTCATTCACTTGAGCATGGGGCGGTATGGATAACGTATAGTCCTGGCCTGCCGGAAGACCAGCTTAATCGTCTTCAGGATCGAGTTTCAAGCCAGAGATACCTTTTGCTGAGTCCTTATCCCGGACAAGTAAGTCCGATTGTCCTGACTGCCTGGGGTGTACAACTGGAGGTTGATTCGGCAACCGATAATCGCGTCGACGAGTTCATTCAGCGCTTTCGACTGGGTCCGACAACGCCAGAACCAGGCGCGTCCTGTGAGGGAGGGGTTGGCCAACCAGGCGTTTAGGTCGGGTAAGCCGCAACCTTAGCTCACCGGTGGTCGATGGTCCCTACACTGTCGGCCGGGTCGCGGTTGATATAGAGGACTGCCCTTTGATTGAGCCTGTTCTAGGCTAGATGTGGCGACGCAACACCTGGAAATCTTCCTCAAGTGTCTTGCGCTGGTTGCGATTGTAAAGCGCCACCGCCGGATGATAGAGTGGGATTACAGTGACGTCGCCGAATTCGGTCTGAGCAGCAATTGGTTTTCCATGTAACTCGCTTATCTTCCCGCCGCCGAGTGGAATATTGAACTGCAGCAGTATGAAGTCCATCGCGAAACGACCCAGGGTCGCGATCACTTTAGGCTGAATGATCTCAATCTGTTGGAGAAGAAACGGAGTATAAAGTGCAATCTCCTCCGGGCTTGGATCGCGATTGTTAGGCGGTCTATCTTTAACCACGTTCGTTATATAGACGTCATCACGCTCAAGCCCGATTTGCTCCAGCATTTCGGACAAAACTCTTCCCGACGCGCCGACAAAGGGACGGCCCATCTCGGCTTCGTTTTCACCGGGCGCTTCGCCGATGAACATCACCGCTGCGTCCAGGTTCCCTTCACCTACGACAGCTTTATACTGGTTTTCCTGGCGGAAAGCGTAGAGCGGGGATTCCGACAGCGCCTCAACCTGACGGGCCACTTTCTGCATCTGCTTTAATTTGTCACTTGCCATTTCTTCTCCTGATACGGCGCCGCTAGCCTCGATTAGCGGGAACTCCCGGGATCGTCCTGCACCATGTTGCGATCCCATTCGCCCATTCGTCGTAGCCCAGACACTTCAACCGGTCCTTCTATCGGCCCTACGCGCGAGGCGTCAATTGCGGGTGGGTGCAGGATATCATCTGTACTGGTGACGAAATTCACGCCGAGTTTCGCGAATTCCGCGAAGCCTCTTTCCGCGATTGCGCCAAAGTCCACGGTCGGATGAACAACCGGGGACATGCAATCAAGCAGCACGTATATGCTCTGAAGGACATCTGGCTGCTCGCGATATTCGACGACGATATCTTCCAGCGTCTCCAGAACACAGTGGCTTTGCGCCTCACCGGCAATGATCAGCGCATCTGCCGCTTCAACGCTGCGAAGCAGCGGTGTATGCTTTTGACCCTGAGGGTGCTCCGGAATGTCTATTTCGGGTGCAATTGCGGAATAATGTTCACTCTGTGGCACCCGCCCTTTTTGTAGCCATGTGGGCTGAGTTTTGCGCGCCAGCGCGTGCCACATGACCACTGACCACAGGGACGGATCAAGGGCGTTGCCCATTCCCCCGATTAGGACGTGGTAAGGCCATATGGTCAATTTCTTCTTTGCGCCTTCCTCCAGGCGCTGAACGTAACTCAGGGAATGCTCAGGCATCACCACAGGGCGCCATCGGCCGTTCCTGACCTCTTCCAGGCTAATAATCGTTAGCGGTATTGGGTGATGACCATTCTCGTCCACCCACCAAGATGCGTGAAAAATCTGAAACGGAAGATGTGAATCGAGGGTGCAGATGATATCCGTGATTCCCGCCGCATTACGAATGATGAAGTCTATCAGGCGCCGGATATCGTCCTCTGCGCCGGGCACGTAAAGCGTGCCCTCCGGGTGGGTGAAGTCTACCTGCATATCGACGATCAGTAACTGTATTTTGCGCGCGTCTTCTGCAGAAGGCGCTAACGCCGCTGTTTGCGCTGCGGCAGCTATCCGGTCGGGATCCGGGTAGAAGATGGTGCCAACTCGTTCTGGATCATAGAATTCTGGAATAGATGCCATTGCTTGCCTCCGTCGCGGACCGGTTCATGGTAGCCTGCTCTGGCCTTTTCGGAAAGTTGCAGCCGCGGGACAGCCCATGGGCGGCCGCAACCGGCAACATTATTCCAGCTGCCAAGAAACTTGTACGTGGGCTTCGACAGTTTGTGTTCCTGGTGCTATTGGTACCGCGCCGCCAATTCCAAAAACATCTGCTTCCGGAAATGGTTGTGGCGGCGCCGTCCCAATCTCGGTAATCGTCATCACAATGCCTAGCTCGGTTCCGGTGAGCTGGGCGAGCTGTTCGGCCTTTTGCATTGCATCGGTCACTGCTGCTTCCCGCGCCTGCGCTGCAAGCGCCTGGCGATCGCCGATCTCGAAATGGATGCCCTCAACCGTATTTGCGCCTGCCGCGACCGCCGCATCCAGCAAGTCGCCGAGACCGCCCAAGTCTTGCACCGTAACGGCCACGTTGTTAATGGCCCGATAACCCGTCAGGGTTAAAGGTCCAACGGCATCGACCGTCTGGCTGTAAACGGGCTCCAGGCGCAGTTGCTGGGTCTGGATATCGTCTTCGGCGATCCCCGCCTCCAGCGTCGCGCTTATCACTTCCTGCATCAGCACATTATTTTCTTCAAGCGCGTCACCCGCCGATTCAGACTGGGTCTGTACGCCAAAGCGCACGATAGCTTGATCGGGTTGCGCGCTAACAATGCCATGACCGTTGACCTGAATCACACGCTCTGCTTGTTGTTCTGGCTGTTGGACGGTTTCATCAGTTTCCGGCTCATCCTCTTGCGCTCGCACGTTTCCCTGTGTGAGGAAAGCTCCAAGCGCTGCCAAGCCTAACAGGGCGGCTAGCAGGACTCCTAATAGAGCCCGACTTTGTTTGCTTAACATGATCTTTGCCTCCGTCATACTTTACTTGATCGACCCGTGACGAATGATATATACACGCTCGTTTGCTATTGAACGATCGTCTACACGTTGATCGTATGGCGGTCAAGGCGCTGTGCCATATGTCGAGTTATAGTTCCGGGGTATAGTCGAGATATACTTTTACCGGCTAGAAGTCTGCGGCGATTCCGTCCGGATATTTTCGCGTAAGGGCGCCGAGGGTTCAGTTACAATTGCGCGACTTCACGATATATTTTTAGCGTTTCTGCGGCTGTATGATCCCAAGAAAACGCTGCAGCTCTCTGATGCGATCGACGCCGATATTTCTGGTGCCGGACATGGTCCTGTAAGAGCGCTCTAATCGACTGGGCCATTTCCTCGATCTTCTGTGGATCAAACAGAACGGCCGCATCGCCCACGATCTCAGGAAGACTAGATCGGTTTGAGCAGGCCACCGCACAGCCGCAGGCCATCGCTTCCAGGACCGGTAACCCAAACCCCTCATAGAGGCTGGGAAAAATAAAAACGTCTGCACCCGAATAAAGCGCCGCCAAATCTTCGTCGGCCACGCTTCGCAAGATGTGCACCCGTGACTCTAGGTCGAGGCGTCTGACCTCCTCACACACTTCAGAGTAGCGGGGATCCCAATAGCCGGCAATCACCAGATGGTGCGAGCTTTCTAACTGCTCCAAAACCTCCTGCCAGGCCTGAACCAGGCGCACAAGGTTCTTGTGCGGCTTATTGGAACCGACGTACAGGATATACTCGGCGGCAAGCTTATGCTTTTGCTTTACTTTCTCAATCTTTGTATCAGTAGCCGGCTGAAAGTGGGGTGCGGCAGCTAATGGAACGGCTGTAACACGCGATCTGTCTACATGGCTAAGGGCAACATAGTCTCGACGAGTCGCTTCTGAAATGGCAATTACGCGCGCGGCGCGGCTAACTGCCAGGTGCGTCGTCACTTTAAAGAAAAGGCGGGCGCGAAATGAAACGTACTCGGGAAATAGTTGGGGAATGAGGTCATAGACGGTAACGATAGTTGGAACGCCCGGCCAATAAGGCATCAGATAGTAGGGACTATGGTAAACATCCACTTCATTGGCGCGAAGTAATCGACGTATCT
>JAICPS010000435.1 GCA_025929715.1 Anaerolineae bacterium
GGCGTCTTCGCGCCGCGGGCGAGCTGTTAGAGATTCGGGCCGCCGACTTGCGCTTTACGGTGGAGGAGGCGGCAGAGTTTTTCGACGATACAATGGGCCTGCCACTGCCCGCGGATACGATCAGCCTCCTGGACAGGCATACTGAAGGTTGGATCGCCGGCCTGCAACTGGCCGCCCTGGCCGGCCGGTCGCCGCTGGCTGCCGAGCCTGAGGTCGCTTCTTGGGGCGGCAACGGCTCCGCGCTCCTGGCCGGTTTTGAGCGAGGACATGCCTTTGTCTTCGATTACTTGGCGGCGGAGGTGCTGGACCGGCAACCGCAGGCGATCCGGCGTTTCTTGCTGCTCACTTCGGTTCTGGATCGTCTCTGTCGCCCGCTTTGCGAGGCCATTCTCGAGAACGGTGCGCGGGCCGCAGGCGTGAGCCAGGCAGCCCTGCAAGACGTTGTCGACCGCGGTCTATTTCTTGTGCCGCTGGACGAGGAAGGGCGCTGGTTCCGCTATCATCACCTTTTTCACGGGTTTATACGGCGGCAGCTGGAAGAGCGGCATGCAGATGAGCTACCGGCCCTACATACTCGCGCGAGCGACTGGTACGAAGCGAATGGTTACATGGAGCAGGCGATTCGCCACGCGCTTGCCGCCGGAGACGTCGCCCGGGCGGCGGATTTAGCCGGCCGCGCTATCAGCGGCTTTTTTCTGCACGGCAAAGTTACGACCATCCGCCGCTATCTAGAGCTGCTGCCGGAGGAGGCCATCCTCGAGCGGCTCAACTTCTGCATCGGTTACGGCTGGGTGCTGGCTATTGGCGGCGAAGTGCAGCGGGTCGAGAAATATCTACAGGCCGGAGAGCAGCATCTCGCACGGTTCGAGCAGGAGCTACCGGCACCGTTCGATATCGAGGTGGGGCGCAGCCACCTGTCTTTGGTGCGAGCGAACGTCGCTCTGCGGCACGGAGAATATGCAGCCATGGCGGAGACCTCACGGCGGGCGCTGGCAACGCTGCCTGAGAGCGCGCCGCCGGCAATTCGCTGCATCGCGGCCTACTCGTTGGGCCAGGCGTGTTTGGCGACCGGTGAGGTGGAGGAAGCGCAACAGGCGCTGCAGCAGGCGGTGGGCCACGGCGAGACGGCGGGACATCGTTACCTGACGGGTAGCGCCCTATTCTTGCTGGCCGAATTGCGGCGGCGGCAGGGGCAGCTTCTGGCCGCCAAAGTTGTCTACAAACGTATGTTGCAACTGGCGGAGGAGAGTGCCGGGGAGGAAGAACCAGCGATGCTCGGCGCGGCGGTGCTGGGACTTGCCACGCTGGCGCACGAGTGGAACCGGCTTGAAGAGATGGGCGAGCTCGCCGCGCGCGCGGTCAGCTTGTGCGAGGCGAGTGGAGAGGCGGTCAGCGCCGTGCATGCACACCTGCTGATGGCGCGCGTTTACCGGACGCAAGGGCATTTTGAGCAGATGGCGAGCTCGATGCAAGAGGCGCAGGCGATTGCACACCGGCATCAGCTGCCGGTGGAGATTGCGCGGGTGACGGCATGGCAGGCGCGTCACGCGCTGTATCTGCAGAACACGACGACGGCCATGGCGCTTGCCCGCCAGGCGGCGGCTGAGCTTGAGCGTGTGAACGGCGCGCGTTTTCCGTATTCGGCGCCCGAGGAGCTGGTCGGCCTGACCGTGGCCCGCGCGCTGCTGGCGCAGGGAAGCTCGGAGGCGGCGGAAGCGGCGCAAGCTGCGCAAGCGGCGCAAGCGGCGCAAGCGTTGGCCATTGTGGAACGGTGGCAGCGGTTTGCGCGCAAAAGGGGCCTTACGGCGGTCGTCGTGGAAACGTCGTTGCTGCAGGCGCGGGCGCATCTTTTGCTGGGCGACGCCCACGCGGCGCGGCGCTGTCTCGCGGAAGCGCTTATGCTCGCCGAGCCTGGCCGCTACGCGCGCCTGGTGGTCGAAGAAGGTGCGGCGATTGGCGGATTACTGCGTGAGTTCGTGCAGCATAAGGCCGTCGGCGCCTATGCGCGGCGTCTGCTGGAAATTATCGAGGCGGAGTGCCCTGGCGCGCCGGACGTTGACCACGCGGAGCCGCTGACGCCGCGCCAGCGTGAAATTCTGGAGCTGGTAGCGAGCGGGCTGTCGAACCACGAGATTGCGGAGCGGCTGGTGATTTCGGATGAAACGGTGCGCTGGCACACGAAACAGATCTACCGCCGCCTGGACGTTCGCAACCGGACGGAAGCCGCGGCTTATGCACGGGAGTTTAAGCTTTAAGACCACCCGAACGGGTGGGGTCTGCGGGGCGCTACCCTCTTATAATCGCTGCCCGGAAAGAAAGTAACACAGAGTTTCACAGAGATCGCACGGAGATCCACCGAGGAGAACAACACTATTCTCTGTGAAGCTCTGTGAAAAACTTGGTGCAACTCTGTGTCAATGTTTAATGACCATCAAAGGCAGGTGTAACGGATGAGAGGAAGTTTGCACGATCTGAAAAAGGGTGGAGCGCTAATACTGGTCGGGGGAGTGATAGCGGCGCTGCTGACGAGCTGCCAGCCGGACGCCGCAACGCCCGACGCTACCGTACCCGCCGTCGAGGAGACGGCAACGGCAAGCTCGCCTGCTACCGAAACGCCGGAGCCAACGGACACGGCGGAGCCAACGGACACACCCGCACCCACGGATACGCCTCACCCTGCTGATACGGCCACACCGGCGGCCACGGCGACCGCGGAATCGGCGACGGAAGAGCCGGCGGATGAGGAAGCGGCTGCAAGTCTCGTCTTTGCGCCGTTTGGGGATGGGCCGGTGGTGCCGAACGGGGCGCCGGGCAGCTTTGACAGCCAGTTTACGGACCCCGGCGCAGCCGTGTTCCACGATGGGCTGTTTCACATGTTCCACAATGGTTTCACCGGCTGGCCGGCCCCGGTGGGTATTGCTTATTCCACCTCGCCTGATGGCTACGAGTGGACGCGGGTTCAGGAAGAGCCGGTGTTTCGCGGGGACGATCTGGAGTACGCGGGGCTGACGGTGCTGGCCTCCAGCGCCCTGGTGGAAGCGGACGGAACGTGGGTGCTCTACTTCTACACATGGGACGCGCGCATCTGGCCCAACTCTTCTTCGAGCATCGGCCGCGCCACCGCGCCGGATCCGCTGGGACCGTGGACGGCCGATCCGCAGCCGGTGCTGCTGCCCGGTTCGGAAGGGACGTGGGATGAATTGGCGGTGCGCACGCCGAGCGTGATCCGCACAGAGGACGGCTACGTGATGTTTTATGCCGGCGTTAGCGCGGGCGCGGACCAGGCGATGATCGGCATGGCTACCTCGGCTGACGGCGTCAGTTGGACCAAATACGACGATGCGGCGACGACGGACGCGCTGTTTGCGGAGAGCGACCCGGTGTTCCGGCCCGGCGAGGAAGGCGCGTGGGACGCGGGCAACGTGGAGCATCCGCGCGTGGCGCTCGTGGACGGTAGATACGTGATGGTCTATAGCGGCAAGGCGCGCCTGAATGTCCCCAGCGTGCTGGGCTACGCTACCAGCGAAGACGGTGTGAGCTGGCAGCGCGCCCCGGATCCTATTCTGGAGGCCACCATGATCCCCGGCGGGCGCGCTATCTGGTTCTCGGAGCTGGTGCACCACGAGGACACTTATTTCCTGTTCTTTGAGCTAGGAACGGGAGGGCAGACGGAGGTGTATCTGGCGACACATGAGGGAGAACTGCCAGGGGGTGAGGCGCAGGAATGAATCCCCGCGCTAAGATATGGAAGCATGCTGAAGCAAGCTGTGAGCGCCGCGCCCGCAGCCACCCGCGCTTATCGAGGTGCGCATGGCCCTCACGCTTCAAAACCTGGCTTTGAACGTTTAAAGGCCAGCCAGCCCATCGCCGCAAACCAGGCGCTGACCTCGAGGGCCAGAATGCGCTGGGTGAGGCCGGCGACGCCGAGGCCGGCGCCGGCCGCATTGGGATCGAAGGTTGCAAAGAAGAGGACCACGAGCGAGAGGGTCAGCGGGCTGGCGAGGAGGAGCCAGCGGCCGAATCGCCGCCAGCGCGGGATGCCACGGAAAAATAGTCCGGCAGCCAGGAAGCTTACGACGGGTGTCGCGGTGGCCAGCAGGAAGCCGATCAGGTGCGGGAAGACTGACTCGAGATTGAAGATCCCGACAACCACGAACCCTATTGGCGAGAGCGCAAGCAGCGCGGCGCACGCCCGGCGTGTGAAGGGCCGCCCACTGCCACTTAACGTCCGGTAGACCCCGATCACACCTGCCAGGAGCAGCAGAC
>JAICPS010000458.1 GCA_025929715.1 Anaerolineae bacterium
CTTGATTGTCGCCATGGATCGCAACCGGCTGATCGGTGCGGAAGGCGGATTGCCGTGGCGGCTTCCGGCCGACCTCCAATATTTCAAGGCAGTGACCATGGGCAAGCCGGTACTTATGGGTCGCAAGACATACGAAACAATCGGCAAACCCCTCGCGGGGCGACACAACATTGTGATTACGCGTGATGCGAGTTATGAAGCTCCCGGCTGTACGGTCGTTCACTCCCCTCACGAAGCTTTGCAGCGAAGCGGCGACGCCTCAGAAGTGATGGTAATCGGCGGCGCCCAGATCTACAGGCAGTTCTTACCCCAAGCGCAGCGGTTGTACATAACCTTCATCGAGAATGGCTTCAGCGGCGACACCTACTTCCCCGAAATTTCCGCGGAGCGCTGGCAAACAGTGTCGGAGGAAAAGCATGAGGCCGACGAGCGCAACCGACATGCTTTTTGCTTCGTCGTCATGCAGCGGCTCGACGAATAGACCCCTCTATTCCACAAAAATTTCGATGCGCTCGCCGTCGTCGTTGTCCGTGATGTCGATTACCTTGCCTTGCCTGCCGGCACGAATGGCTTCCATCAATTCATTATAAGTCACGCCTTCGAGCTCCGGTGCAAAACGCGCGCCCATCTTCACCCCCACCTGCACCAGGCCCATGGGAATATTGACGTTCACCTTGTTCTTGCCCGAGCTGACATCCGTGATACGCACGCGAAACCAGCGCGGTTGGCTTGCTCCACGCAGCGGTTCGGCGCCGGCGCCAGCATCCTTTTTTTCCAAGGCACGAAGAAGGTCCGCGCCTTCTTGGGCGCTGATTTTGCCTTCTTCAATCATCTTCAATATCTGCATTCGTTCTTCTGTCGTCGCCATATTGTTATCCTTCATTACTTGCATCTAGAGCTAAAGGTCATAGCTAGAGCTAGTGAACTATTCCTCTCGCTCTACCCTCTATCCTCCAACTTCAGTCGCATCGTCGTCAACGTGCGACGCGGTATGAAGTTCGCGCGGTGCAGCAGCTGGTTCGTAACTTCGTCTGCGGCCGGATGATCAATTCGAATTTTTCGACGGTAGCTGTGTTGTAATCGCCGTAATAGTTTGGCCAGTAGTGGCTGTTCCACCTCGCCATACCACTGGGGGTGTACGCGCAGACTCAGCGTGTGCAGCCGGCTCCATTCGCTCAAGATTGTGGCCAACCCCGCTAGCTGGCCGTCCGACAGTTCGGCAACCCAGGTCTCAGCCTGGCGCCCACTGAGCAGATTGGCGAGCCAGCGCCACAAGTCGTTTTTGTAGTGGTCTTCGCGCAAGGGGTCCGGCCAACTGAGATCGGGATGAACGCTCGCCGCGTCGAGGTGGTACGCGGCGCGCCACTCATCTCTGCGCAAAGGACGCACGAAGAAGTCGCCAATCTTGTCCGGGCTTTGCGCGCTAATCGCCGACGGCAGCAGCCGAAATTGGGTGAAGGACGAATACCAGCTGGTCATGCTGCCCAGTTGCCGAAAGTCGATTGACTCGTAGAGTCCGATCGCGGCTTCGTTGTCGTCTCTGACCTGCAAGAGCAGTTCGTGGCCATGGTGCTCCTTGACGGCTTCCACGACGGTTTCCATCAACGCCGTGGCAATGCCCTGTCTTCGAAAATCGGGATGCACCGCGACATTCGCCACCAGGTACCGCCCTTTAATAGCGGTGCCCAGCAGCGACACGGTACCGACAATGGCTCCCGATTCTAGCCACACGTAACCTGGCTCCATCCCATGTCGCAGTTGCCGCAGGCGCGTCAAGAGCCACGATTGCTGGGCAAGGCTCGTTCTGTTCAGTGAGTAGTCCCCGGCGCCGTCTGGAGATGAGCGGAAAACAAGGTTCAAGAGCGCCAAAATCTGAGGAATATCCTTCCTCAGGTTAATTGGGCGTGGCCCGCTGCTGCTGCTCGGCGAAAAACTTAACGGTGTTGCAACCATCGTTGCCATTCCATGGCCGAATCCTACGGCCACAGTATCTATTCTTCCAGCGCCTTTAGCAAGGTTTCGGCCTCTTCGACACTGATAATTCCCTTTTCCAACATACTGAGGATTTTAACCTGCTCTTCCGCCGAAACCTCCGCGCCCTTCCTGGGTCGCTGCGGCGGTGGTGGCGCCCACGCGGTTGCGCGCGAGTGCATGCGTTCTGATTGGCGCATCGCTCGTTTCACCGCCCGTTCTGTCCGTTTTGCGGCCTTCTCGGCCATTCTTTGCGCGAAATCGTGCCCGAAGCGCTCTTCCATGCGCGCGCCGAGCTCATGGATGTGGGTGCTGAACTCGCTGCTGAGCTGTTCGCCCAATCCGGCCAGCTCTGCGCCAATGTCGGCAAAGTCGGCGCCAACTCCGGCGAATTCCGGCCCGAACTTATGTGACCAGTCCGGCTCTTCGATCTGTTTCAGAACCACGCGCCCAGCGGTCTCCAGCACTAGCGTCGTGTCGCCATCGCCAAGGCGACCGCTATAGGCCTCGCCATCCTGGGTAACGCCCTGCAGACCCAACTTATCATTAACAGTGCCTCGCGAAACCAGCAGGTTAAGCGGAGCGCCGGCAGGCCAACGCAGGACGATGTCGCCGTCGGCAGTACAGTGGTGTTTGCCGGGCACCAGACTACCCTTTAAACGAATGTCGCCATGGGCCTGGGCCACTGTTAGCAGACCACCCATATTATTCAAGTTCACGTCCCGATGGACGCGCTGCAGCGTCACTTCGCCGCTGATCGTGTGGAGAATGACGTCTCCCATCGCCTCGTTTACCAGCACCGCGTTACGCGCGTAATGAACTGCAAGGTCGCCATGCACGGCGCCAGCCGATAGATCTCTAATGTTACGCAAGGCAGCGTCGCCCATTACGGTTTCCAGGGCCAGACTGCCGTCCACGTTCCGTCCAGAGAGGTCGCCGTACACGCTCTTAATCTTGATGCCGCCGAGGTTTTTCAAGGCGAGGTCACCCATAACGTCTCCGATCTGCGTATTTCCTTCCATACCGCGAATGATTGCGTCGCCGGACACGTTTTTCAGGTTCAGCTCGCTCTGCACCGGGAGCGAGATGGTTATCGAACCAGAGCTGCGTAAAGTAACTTCATCGCCTAGCACTTCTGCTTGGTGCTCTCCCTTTACCAGGACAGCATTTTCCTGCCATCCTTTTATCACCACATCTCCAGCGCATTCAGCGACCGTCACTCGCGGCGCCTTACCCGTCTCATACCGTTCTTTTGTCATATTCGTCCACCTTTGCGGTGCAACCACCGCCTTTGCAAATCGGCCTAACCGCGGAGCAGATCGACTGCCTCTTCCGCCGAAAGCCGTCCTTCGGCAATATCCTCCAAAATGCTGCGTCTCGATTCCTCCGACACACTTTCTTTCTCCGTCTCGCCCACTTCGTAGCCCAAGGCGCGGATCACGTCGTTCAAACGCGCCCGCACCGCGGGATAGGACATGCCAATCTCCTGCTCGACGCGCGTTATCTTGCCTTCACAGCGAATGAATGTTTCGACGAACTCAAGCTGTTCTTTGTTTAGATGGTAAAGACGGCCCAGTGCAAAGTGCCCTTCCAGAGCGGTGTCGCAGTTGCGGCAGTGCAGCCGTGTGACCTCTAAATTACTACGACAGATGGGACATAAACCAATTACGGGATTCATTCATTTCTCCTAATTACCTGCCGATTGCTCTTTCTCTAAGCTGACAGCGGGCAGCTGTCAGCTAGAAATGTGCACAGAGCCGGTAACTACTTCGGCCTGCACGCGTCCGACGCCGGAGCCGGCAACGCCGTACAGTTGATCCCCGGTCAGACGACCACCACGGCGTTGTCCGGATAACGGCATTCCGCAATGCACCTTTCCGGTCGTCGCCCGCGCGTAAATGCGGGCATTGGGTGGTTGCTGCAAGGCAAGGTGGAGAGAGCCCGTCGTCGCGATGAAGCGGTGCACCCCGTCCACCAGC